>NZ_JBIBVY010000027.1:0-91136 GCF_043080665.1 Streptomyces sp. NPDC014991 | reverse complement strand
GCTGGACTGGTACAACTACCACCGACCCCACACCGGCATCGGCGGCCACACCCCAGCCAGCCGCGTCACCAACCTCTCCGGACAGCACACCTAGGGCCTCTCCTTCGGATCATGCCGGGCTCGCGGGCCCTGGCAGCGCGTCCTGATCCGGCCTGATCCGGCCTGATCCGGAGGAAAGACCTCAGCAGTGCGGGGGCGCGGGGCCCCGCCGCATCACCCCGCGCCCCAGACCGCGGTCCCCGGGCCGCCGTCGACCTGCCGGGCCGCGTTGAGCACCCCGGCCGCCGGCCCGGCCCCGCTCGGCCGGCACGGCGTCCGGCATCACCACCGTCAGCGGCGGGATGGCCGGCGCGCAGCCGAGGGCCAGTGGGACGAGGAGCACGGCCACCACGGTGGCGGACGTGCCGGCGTCGACGTACGGCAGACCCAGCAGACCCAGCAGGTCCGCCAGGCTGACCGACCTGGCCCGGCACGCGGGCGTCTCCGTGCGCGCCCTCACCCGCCGGTTCCACGCCGAGAGCGGGGTCAGCCCGCCCCGGTGGCTGCCGCACCAGCGCGTGGAGCGCGCCAGGGAACTGCTGGAGACCACGACCCGCCCATGGACCGGGCGGCCGCCACCCGCGGTCCCGGCACCGCCGACTCCCTCCGCGCCCACCTGGTCCGCCGCACCGGCCTCACCCCGAGCGCCTACCGGGCCCGGTTCGGCCGGCCCGGCGGAACCGGGCCGGCAGGGGCAGCAGCAGGAAGAGGTGGTGGTCGGGGGCGGGCGGGTGGACGAGGGTTCCGATCCGGCCGGGTCGCGGGAGCCGCAAGGATCCGCACGCCACCGGAACCCCTCGGGACGGACCTGCCCCACGCGGCAGCGAGAGGAGTGGCGCCCCTGCCGGTGCCGTCCGGCAGTGAGCGCGGCCAAGCGCGGGTACCCGTAGCGACATGATGAACCGAGCGCTGTGGCAGGGCTTCCTCGCCGGTGCGGCCGGGGTCGCGGTGATGACGTTGGGCGAGAAGGCCGAGCAGCGCCTGACCGGCCGGCCCAGCTCGTACGTCCCCGCAAGGACCCTGGAGCGGGTGGCGGGAATGCCGGAGCGTCCTGGACGCCGACCGCTGTCGGTGAACTGGGCCATGCATTACGGTCAGGGCGCCCTGCTCGGCGTACTGCGATCGGTGATGGCACACGCCGGGCTGCGTGGGCCGTGGTCATCCGCGAAGTTCACGGTGATCCGGCTGACCAGCGACCAGATCCTGGAGAACGCCACAGGCGTCGGGGCGCCTCCGCAATCCTGGCCGCGCGGGGAACTCGTCGTGGACCTGCTGCACAAGACCGTCTACGCCTTCGCCACCGGAGCCGTCGCAGACGCCCTGGCTGCTCGCTCCGGGCCCGGCCCCGGACAGCGGCACGCCGCGCGACAGCAAGGCCGCCACGCGGACGCCGGGCCGCTGCCACGCCGGGAAGCCTACGGACGGTGACAGCGCCGGAGCCCGTGCCGCGTGGCGCGACTCCCCCCTTCTGAGTGCGGCGGGCCCGAAGGCCGGGGCGGGTCCCGCGGGGGCGACCGGACGACGGCCGGCACGACGGCGCCCGCGCGAGCGTGCCGACGGCATCGCACGCCCGTGGGGCGGGAGCAACGACCGGTCACCGACCGGACCGGGTCCCCGCGATCCGCTCCGGGCCGGTCTGCCGGTGCCGCCCACGCGGGGCGGCTGGGCATGCGTCGTGAGGACCCGGGGAGCGGGCCGGGTCGGACCACGGGACAGTCACGCACATCCGCCTCCCACCTGATCACCGCTGCTTCCTGCGGCTGCCCGTACCGGCCCGGGAATGGAACCAGCTGCTTGAACGTTCATGTACCGGCCGGGGAGCGCCCCCGTGTCCGTACGAACCGGAGAGAGCCGAAGACATGCGCGTCGAGATCTGGAGCGACATCGCCTGCCCCTGGTGCTATGTGGGCAAGGCCCGCTTCGAGAAGGCGCTGGCCGCCTTCCCGCACCGCGACGAGGTCGAGGTGGTGCACCGCTCCTTCGAGCTGGACCCGGACCGGGCCAAGGGTGACGCGCAGCCCGTGATCACGATGCTCACCAGGAAGTACGGCATGAGCGAGGCGCAGGCCGAGGCCGGTGAGGACAACCTGGGCGCCCAGGCAGCCGCCGAGGGCCTGCCCTACCGCACCCGGGGCCGCGACCACGGCAACACCTTCGACCTGCACCGCCTGCTGCACTTCGCCAGGGAGCAGGGCCGCCAGGACGAACTCCTCGGCATCCTCTACCGGGCCAACTTCGCCGAGGAGCGGTCCGTCTTCACCGAGGGCGACGAACGCCTGGTGGAGCTGGCCGCCGAGGCCGGACTGGACGCCGGGCGGGCCCGCGCGGTGCTCGCCGACCCCGACGCGTACGCCGACGAGGTCCGCGCCGACGAGCGCGAGGCCGCCCGGCTCGGCGCGACCGGCGTGCCCTTCTTCGTCCTCGACCGCACCTACGGCATCTCCGGTGCCCAGAGCGCCGAGGTGTTCACCCGGGCCCTGGACCAGGCCTGGGGCGAGCGCTCCGCGCTGGAGCCGGTCGGCGGGGACGGCGCACAGGCCTGCGGCCCGGACGGGTGCGCGCTGCCCTCGCACAGCTGAGAAGCCGCAGGCCGGGGCGCAGGTATAAGGACAGCCGGGTTCTGTCTCCTTGGTCAGCGTCGTGTCCGGATGAGGATGGCGGCGAGGTGGAGGGCGGCTCGGTAGGCGTGGCGAGTTTCGTCGGTTCGTGTGGCCAGGCCGCGCCAGTGCTTGAGGCGGTTGATGCATCGCTCGACGGTGTTGCGCTGCTTGTAGGCGTCTGTGTCGAAGCCGGGCGGGCGTCCGCCTTGGCGGCCGCGCCGCAGACGGCGGGCGATCTGGTCGGATGGCTGCGGGATGACCCCGCGGACCTGCCGGCGGCGCAGGTGGCCGCGGATCGCGCGGGACGAGCAGGCGCGGTCGGCCAGGACCATGGTGGGGCGGGTCCGGGGCCTGCCGGGGCCGGTTCTGGGGGCCCGGATGCGGGCCATGATCCTCTCGAAGGCGGGCGCGTCACCGGCCTGGCCCGCGGTGACGGCCAGGGCCAGGGGCCGGGCATGGGCGTCCGCCGCCAGGTGGATCTTGGTGCTCAGCCCGCCGCGGGAGCGTCCGAGCGCGTGGTCTACCGCGCCAGGGCGAGCTGGTGCGGTACTTCCACGCGATGGCCTCGAGCGTGCGGGGGTGGTCGGCCCACCGCCGTCCACGAACCGGATCGGCCGGCATCATCGGCTCGATCCGTTCCCACATCGCATCAGTGATCACTGACCGGACAGGCGCACCCGATCCACTGATCAACCCACCGAAGAGACACGCTCTACGCATCCGGGGGTTCGGACCCGTGCACGACGTGCTCCTGCGACAGGGACGGGTCTTCTTGCACCGTCCGCGGATAACTTGCGTGCGCCGTCTGTGCGCTCCCCTGCACCCTTGTTTTCACGTGTGCTTGTCGGAAGGCTGCGTACAGCGCCCTTGTGGTCCCCTCCACATGAGCCGGGCGGATAGGACGCGGACGGGAGCGGTGATGCAAGCACCTGAAGATCGGACGTCCGCGAAGGAGCGGCGGGCGATATTCATTTCTTATCGACGTTCGGACTCGGCTCCGTGGACCGGACGACTCGCTGCCGACCTGCGGAGGTATTTCGGGAAGGAACGTGTCTATCTGGACATCGATTCGAACCTGCCCGCCCGGGACTACGTAGTGGAGTTGGAGCGGGCGTTGCTCGCGTCTCGCGCGGTGATCGCGGTCTTAGGGCCTGACTGGCTGAGTAGCTCGAACGACCGGGGGCAGCGGCGGCTGGATGAGTCGGTCGACCTGGTACGCGTTGAGTTGGAGACCGCTCTCCGGCACGGCAAAGCTCTCATACCGGTGCTCGTCGGAGGGGCAGCGATGCCACCTGGGCATGAACTACCTCCCTCGCTCGAGACACTTTCACGCCTGCAAGCCGTCAGACTCGCTGATTCGGACTGGCCATACGACTTCGGCCGGCTCCTGGAGGCACTTGAGGGGCACGGGGTATTTCCCGCCTCTGAAGCAGACACAGCTTCTCCCGGCGAGCCGACGCTCCTGACCACCAGGCGCTACGAGCGCCGGTTGCAGGCTTCCCGGCGGAGGGCATTCGACGCGCTGACGGGAGCCGTCGAGTTGCTGCGTTACCCAATCATTGAGGTGGGGCCGGAAGCTGCGATGGTGACCTTCAACGCTCGCCGCGGCGGCACGGTTTACGCGGAGGTGGTCGACGCCGATCCGGGTCATTCCACCGTGGTGTTGAAGCTGCCATCTGTCAAGACCGGGGCGGTTGCCGGCGTTTCTGTCGGGCTGGCGATTCTTACCAACGGCGTCTCTCTGGCAGCCGTACCTGCCCTGCTGGCCTGGCAGCGGCGTTTCGCCGTCGGCTTCTTCGACAATGTCGAGGGCGTCTTGGAGGGGCGCGGGGTCGGCGAGGACTCTTCGCTGCTGCCGGGCGTCCATGCGTGGCGCAACAGGCGCCGAGAAGTCTGAGAGCCGCCGTCCCTACCGAGAGAATGGACGGCGTCGAACACGAAGGCCGGTGTCCCCGTTGAGATGGCGCTTCCTCAGGTTCGTCCGGGAGATCGGTCTGCTGCTGGCCGCTCTGCTGTTCGTCCCTCCTCTCGCGTACGTCCTTCTCGACCAGCAGGCTGGGAGTGAGAAGGTGCTCGAATCGGTCGCCGGGATCTGGGGTGTTACCGTCCTACCGGTTCTCGCCCTCGGCTTGGGCAGTGGCCTGCGGTGGTGGTTGCGGTACAAGCGGCTACGCGAGAGCCTGGACTGCGCCCAGGTCATCGACTCTGTACTCGCGTCGGATGCCTCGTACTGTCTGATGCTGCGGACATTCGGCGGCGATGGCAAAGTACTACTCCCCACCCATCCCCGAATCGGCTTGTGGTCACCTGCCTTGACCTTGGAGCAGGTGACGGCGCGGGCTCTGTTGCGTCATCACGACATGCCGGCCTACACATTGGTGGATGCCGCTGTGCGGTATTCGCCGCCTGGTCCGGTCTACCTGCGTTCACCCGACGAGGACTGGCAGGATCATGTTGCCGCACTAGTAGGGAAAGCCGCGCATATCGTCCTGCTGCTTGCGCCGGGGCTCGAGATGCGTCCGTCCCTCGCGTGGGAGATCGAGTTGATCCGCAGATGCGGCCTCCAGCACCGCGTGGCGATTGTTTTCCCACCCTGTGGCAGGAAAGGCACATACGACCCGTCGCATCTGACCGCACGCAACAACGCTGAGCAGATCCTGGCGATGCTGAAGCTGACCTCCGTCGATGTACGGTCAGTGGCGAAATTGATGCACCATGCGTTGGTCTTGCGAATTCTGGAGGAAAAGGACGACCAGCGGCGGACCGTGCACGCGGTCAAGGTGTGGTCGACCGTCCTGACTCCTCGGGGCATCATCGCAACGAAGCTGTACGACCGCATTCTCGCGCAGAGTCTGATCGCGTCCCGCGACCCCTAGGGACTGCTCTGTATTACTGCCTTGTCGAGCCCGGTGGCCAGATGATGCGGACGTCCGTACCTCGCTGCCGGGCATAGGCCACGATATCGGCGGTGCCGCCTTTTCCGCCCGCCGGCCTGCCGTCCCAGACTGCCAGCAGGATATCGCTCTGATCAGCTACCTCCTGCCCTGCGGCCAAATATGCGTCTTCACCAGCCGTAGAAAAGTCCAGCTCTGAGCGGGAGGTGGCAAGCTGGAGCAGAGAGGTGTAGGCCGATCGCGCTTCGTCGCTTTGGAAGCTGTTTTCGTAATCCATACTCGGGATGACAACATGCAACTCTCCTCCGCGGGCAAGCATGGCCAGCGCGAAAGCCTGATCTGCCCCCTCCGCGAGGCACGTCACCCCCAAGATCTCTTCCTTCATGTCGCTTAGCTCAGCCAGCATGGCTTCCACGACATGCCGCCGTGTGGCGACGCTCAACGTCTGGTGTCCGGTACACCCGATGCGTTTCATAACACCTTCCGTTTGGCCAGCTTCCAGAAGTACTGGCCCATGGGAGTCAAGTAAACCTCTCCGCTTTCCATGGCTACCCAGTAGTGATCACGTTGACCGTCCGTGGTGACAAGGTTGGCGTTGCGCAGCCGTCCGAAATAGTCGAATTGCTGCTGCTTCGGAGTGCCTGAAGTTCCCGGAGGCAGAGGTCTCCCTTCGCCCTCGTGCTCCGGGCTCATACGTACTCGACTGTCTGCCTCAGGAAAGTGTTCGGGCAACTTTCGCAGCATGGCGGCGTCCAGCCATGGCGGACCGATGCGCAGGACAACGGGCTCGGTCAGGTTCGCCTTGAAGACCGGGCGCTGCTGCCATGCGTCAAAGGCTGGGCTTACGTATCCGTAAAGGCTGAGCGCAGTGACCTTTCCCAGGTGGTCGGTGGCTCCTCCTTCGAGTCCGTCAAGGAGGACGCGGGTAAAGGCGCCGTGTCCGTCCACCTCCTGCGATGTCTCGATTCCGCGGCTTGCGGCCAGGATGGTGACGTTCTCCCGCAGAATGCTCTTGTTCAGGCGGAAGCTCTCTGCAACGGCTGCGGCTTGCTGCCCTGGTGTATTTCCCAGATCTCCGCTGAAGCAACAGTCGAGTATCAATGTGACACTGCGGGCAGGTGAATCGTTGGCCAGGGTGATCAGGTCATTCATCGATACGCCCAGCGTATGGTCTGTAGCGTCCTGGGTGACCAGATCAGCGCCCCATGGCGTCTGCGCCCCGTGGCCGGCGAAGAAGAAGAGTAAATCCGTGTCACGAGCATTGGCGAACAGTTGGGTGAGGGCGTGACGCAGACCGTCCCGCGTCACCTCAGGACCGCCCTCCTCTCCTGTGATCAATTGAGTGCGCCAGTTCGGGCCGCCATCAGCGTTGGCAGAAAGCAGCTTGTCGAGCGCTGTCGCATCTGCGACGCAACCCCCCAGGGATCGGCCGTCCGGGTAGTGGTCAATGCCTACGATGATGGCCCGCTTCACGCGTTCTTGCCCTCGCCCGTCATTTGCCGCACCGCCAGAGCGATGAGTTCCCACTTCCATGCGATGACGCGGTTCCGCGGCAGGCCGACGGGCAGTGGGCTGCTGGGGCCGGCGCCGTCGACATGGACACCGAAGGCGGGGACCAGCAGTTCCTCGGCCATGGCGGCGCGGGTGAGTCGCTCACCGCCTGGCCTGCGAACATCTTCTTCTGAAGCTCGTTGTGATCAAAGTCGAAGCTGAGGAACGCGCGCGGATTTGCCATCGTCTTCCTTGCTCCCGAGCAGGACCGATGGAGCCTCACACTAGGCGACAGATCTCACAGTGCGGTGGCGTTTTGTGACTTTGCTGCCCGGGGGAACCGCTGGCTTCCAGGCGCGATACGCGGCTTCCACGTTTCGGCCTCGCCCCTCGGTGGGGCATTCGCAGCTCTGTCGCCAGGACGTTCTCCTGCTCAGGGTCGGGGTAACTGACGAACATGGTCACGTTCCGGCGGGCCGAGATGCATGCCGCCCCCCATGGGAAGTGTTGTGCCTCGGTCGTGCCGGGCGCGGGGAGAGGCTGGGGATCTGCGGGCTGAGCCGGGGCTTCGCCAGCCGAGGAAGCAGGCACTCGACCGGGGGCACCGGTGTTGACCGTGGCTGACCCCTGGATCCGGCACGGGTGTGGCACGAACCCCAGCCGACGACAGTCAGCCACGACGGCGGGTGCGCCGACCGATCAGGTGCACCTGTGGCTCGCTGCACCCCACCATACGAGTGTGGATACGTTCATTTACCACCTTCGTGCGGTGTCGGTCTACTTGTCGCATGTCGATGTCCGAGCAAGAGCCCCACTCCGGTGTGACGCGCTACGTGTTACGGCGCTCAGGAGGCACCGGGGTGTGGTACGCCGTCATGATCTCTGTCACTTTCTGCGCCCTTTTCAGGGGGTTCGCCGCCGTCGGACTGGCGTTCGACGGAGGGTTCCGCTGGAGGATAGCGCTCTGGTCTCTCGCCTGGTTCGCCGTCGCCGCGTTCGGGCTGTCGGTGGCCGGGCCGATCGGGCGGACCTTCGCGATGCGCATCCAACCCGTCGTGGGCTTGCCGGCGGACCTCCCGACCATGACGTTCGTCCTGTACCTGCGCTCTTTCGGGATCGACCGGGAACTCGCCGATCCGAGGAGGGCGTTGGGCGCGAGATTCTGGCTGTCGAACGGGGAAATCCTGGGCCATAACGTCGACAATGCCGCGGCCACCGAAGAGGAGAAGGTCGCTCGATTCTTCCGCCGCTTCGGCAAATTGTTCGCGATCGGCCACCCCGGCGACAATTACCCGCAACCCGGTATTGATCGGTCCTACCTCAAAACGGATGAATGGAAATCCGAGGTGAGCGAACTGATCAGACGTGCACGCCTGGTTCTCCTGGTGGCCGGAACCTCGCATGAAAAGGATTCCGCACAGGGCACGCTGTGGGAGTTCATGGAGGCCGTGAAGACCCTGCCGCCGGCCCGTCTGCTCCTTCTGGTGTGCACGGGACCGGACGCGTACCACCGATTCCGCGACGCCGCCGCGGAATATTTCGCCGAGCGGGGTGAGGAGTTGGGCCGGGGAGGGGCGGCGTCGTCACGTATGCCGGCACTGCCGGACTATCCGCCCCTGCGGTCGCCGCGACTGCGGAGAGGGCGACATCCGCTGCGCGGGGTGATCAGGTTCGCCGACGACTGGACCCCGGAGTTGGTGCTGTTCGACCCGACCGTCGAGCGCGGCCGGACCGCTCGGCGCAGATGGCGCGCCACGGTTAGGGCGCAGGTGGATCCACTCCTGGAGCGGCTGGAGGAACGACTGCCGGGCCAGGCCGTGCAGCCTGACACCTTTCGCCGAGGATTCGTGCTGGCCTTGGCCGCGATGGCCGCTTCGACGATCACGGTGCCGATCTACGTCATGAGACATGATCCGGTGACCGTGCGCGGCGCGGTCCTCGCCCTTGCGGTGCTGCTCGCTGTGGGATTCATCCGGACATTCGTGTCGCTGGAGCGAAACAGAGTCGCGCACGATGTCAGGGTTCTGGTGACTCCCGAGGAGCAGAGAACATACCATGCCGAGTACTCGGCCCAGTCGTGGCTGGATAAATTGAGCGACGAATTCGCCTTCTTTGCCGCCGATGTTTTTTTCTGCGTCTTCTGGGGCGCACTGTGCGGCACGCTCGCCCAGGTTGCCGTCTTGCATGGAATGCAGCACGTCGATGACCGCTATGCGGCGGTCGGCGCTGCATTGGGCGGTCTGTTCGGATATTTTCGGCAGTTGAGGAAAAGCTCTTATCGCGTCCATCGCGCGTTACGATCCAAGCCGGTGCAGCTCAAGTCCGCCATTGTCGCCGCCCTCCTCTGGCTCAGCGTCCTGGGCGCCGCAGGCGGCGGTCTGATTATTGCTCGCGTCAGCCATCATGCCTATATCGGTATTTATGCTGCGGTGCTGATCGGCGTGCCCTGCGTCTCTCTGTGGACGAAGCTCCGCATGCCGCACGCCCCGGCGCCCTGACTCCCGGTAGCCGGTGCGCCCCGGGAAGCCGTGCCGCCTACTGGACTCATGTACGCCCGTCGCCGTCACGTGTACTTCGCCATGATGGGGACTGCATCGGCCTCTTCGTCTTGGCCTGGGGAATCGTGCGCATCTGGTCCGTCCCCGCCGCCGTGGGCATGTGTGTTGTGGCCATGATCATCCCCCGGCTCGCCGCGATGGTCGCCAACCGCCGGGGTCCGGACGACCGCTGGTGGGACGACCCGTCCGGCGAACACCGGCTTCGGCCGCTTTCCCTCCCGCCTCTTCAACATCAACGCCGCCTGGCTCGAACTCGCACTCGCCGCCACCGACCTGCTCTCCTGGGCCCGCACCCTGCTGCTGGGAGGTGAACTGGCCAACGCGGAGCCGAGAAGGCTCCGCTACCGGCTTCTGCACGCGCCGCCCGCATCACCCGCGGCGGACGCCGTCTGCGCTTGCACGACTCCGCGACCTGGCCCTGACGACAGGAGCTGACCAGTGCTCCTGGCCGACCGCGCCTGCTCGTCCCGCGCGATCCCACCTGCGCCGCCGGCAGGTCCGCGGGGTCATCCCGCAGCCATCCGACCAGATCGCCCGCCGTCTGCGGCGCGGCCGCCAAGGCGGACGCCCGCCCCGCTTCGACACAGACGCCTACAAGCAGCGCAACACCGTCGAGCGATGCATCAACCAGCCTCAAGCACTGGCGCGGCCTGGCCACACGAACCGACGAACTCGCCACGCCTACCGAGCCGCCCTCCACCTCGCCGCCATCCTCATCCGGACACGACGCTGACCAAGGAGACAGAACCCAGGCGTATCCACGCGGAGAATCGCCATGGACGGGGACCCCGGACGGCCGCACAGTGGAGCCATGGAGACCACGGAGACGTTCGAGAGCCTCGTCCGCGCCGAGTTCAGCCCCAGGAGCATCTACCTCAACACCGCGAGCAACGGTCTGCTGCCCGCCCGCACCGTCACCGCCCTCCGGGACGCGGCGCTGCTGCGCGCCGAGGGCCGGCCCCTGCTTCCGCTGTACGACGACGTGGAGGGGGCCCGGGCCGCCTACGCCCGGCTCGTCGGTGTCCCGGACAGCCGGGTCGCGGCCGGTGCCTCCGTCGCCGCGCACACCGGCGTGATCGCCGCCTCGCTGCCCGCCGGTGCCGAGGTCCTCACCGCCGAGGACGACTTCACGTCCGTGCTGAACCCCTTCCACGTCCGTGGCGATCTCAAGGTCCGCACCGTCCCCCTGGAGCGGATCGCCGAATCCGTCCGGCCGGGCACCGCGCTCGTCGCGGTCAGCGCCGCCCAGTCCGCCGACGGCCGGCTCGCCGACCTGCCCGCCCTGCGCGAGGCCGCCCGCGCGCACGGCGCCCGTACCTACGTCGACTTCTCCCAGGCCGCCGGCTGGCTGCCGGTGGACGCCGGCGCCCACGACTTCACCGCCTCCGTCGCCTTCAAGTGGCTCCTCGGCCCGCACGGCGCGGCCTTCCTCACGGTCCCCGAGGACTTCGGCGGACTCGTCCCGGTCCTCGCCGGCTGGGTCGCGGCCGAGGCTCCGTGGGACAGCTGTTACGGCCCGGTGAGCGAACTCGCCCACTCCGCACGCCGGTTCGACCTGAGCCACGCCCTGTTCAGCTACGCCGGGCTGCGCCGCTCCCTCGAACTGATCGAGGAACTGGGGCTGTCGGCCGTCCACGCGCACGCGGTGGGGCTCGCCGACCGGTTCCGGGCCGGACTCGCGGACCTCGGCCACGAGCCGCTGCCGGCTCCCGGCTCGGCGATCGTCTCCGTCCCCGGACTGGGATCCCGGCAGCAGGGGCTGAGCGAGGCGGGCATCGAGGTCTCCGACCGCGCCGGCAACCTGCGCGCGGCCTTCCACCTCTACAACACCGCCGCTGACGTGGACCGCCTGCTCCAGGCACTGGCCGGCTGACACGACCGGGCCGGGGCCTCCCCGTCCCACGGGAGGAGGCCCCGGCCCGGTGGTCCCGGACTTCACCGCACGGGGGTGAAGTCCCGCGCTCCGATGTACTCCGGCCTGCGCACCGGCGCCGCGAACGGCTCCACCGCCGTGTTCTCCACGCTGTTGAACACGATGAAGACGTTGCTGCGCGGGAACGGCGTGATGTTGTCGCCGGAGCCGTGCATGCAGTTGCAGTCGAACCAGGTCGCCGACCCGGCCGCGCCGGTGAACAGCCGGATGCCGTGCTCGCCCGCCAGCGCGGTCAGCGCCTCGTCGGACGGGGTGCCGGCGTCCTGCATCTGCAGCGACTTCTTGTAGTTGTCCTCGGGCGTGGCGCCGGCACAGCCCAGGAACGTCCGGTGCGACCCGGGCATGATCATCAAGCCGCCGTTGGTGTCGTGGTTCTCGGTCAGCGCGATCGAGACGGACACCGTGCGCATGTTCGGCAGGCCGTCCTCGGCGTGCCAGGTCTCGAAGTCCGAGTGCCAGTAGAAGCCGCTCGCGCCGAAGCCCGGCTTGACGTTGATCCTGGACTGGTGGACGTACACGTCCGAGCCGAGGATCTGCCGGGCCCGGCCGGCCACCCGCGGATCGCGCACCAGGTTCGCGAACACCTCGCTGATCCGGTGCACCTCGAAGACCGAGCGGATCTCCTTGGACCTGGGCTCCACGACGGCACGCCCGTCGGCCCGGATCGCCGGGTCGCCGACCAGCCGGTCCAGCTCACGCCGGTAGACCTCGACCTCGTCCGGGGTGATCAGCTGGTCGACGGTGAGGAAGCCGTCCCGTTCGTACGCCTGGAGTTCGGCTTGCGGGATCGGTCCCGGGGTGTCCGGTGAGCCCCACAGGACGGGGTCCTGCCGGGGAACGGTGACCTCGCGGGTCGAGCGGGTGGGGTACAGGTCGGTGACGGTCGCGGTGGTCATCGTGCGTCACACCTCCTCGGGCTCGGTGAGCAGCGGGTAGACGCCGTTCTCGTCGTGGTCCTCCCGTCCGGTGACCGGCGGGTTGAACACGCAGATGCAGTGGAAGTCCTCCTTGACGCGCAGCGTGTGCCGCTCGTGCCCGTCGAGGAGGTACATGGTGCCGGGGGTGATCGTGTACGTCTTCCCGGTCTCCTGGTCGGTCAGCTCGGCCTCGCCGCGGGTGCAGACGACGGCCTCGACGTGGTTGGCGTACCACATCGACGTCTCGGTCCCGGCGTACAGGATCGTCTCGTGCAGGGAGAAGCCGACCCGCTCCTCGGCGAGGACGATGCGCTTGCTCTCCCAGGTGCCGGACTTCGCCCTGACGTGCCGGTCGGTGCCCTCGATGTCCTCGAACGATCGGACGATCATGGTGCTGGTTCCCTCCTTGCGGGTCAGGCGGTTTCCCGGACGGCGCGGGCGAGGACGCTCAGGCCCTCGTCCAGCTCCTCCGGGGTGATGGTCAGCGCGGGCAGCAGCTTGACGACCTCGCCCTCCGGCCCGGAGGTCTCGATGAGCAGCCCGAGTTCGTAGGCGCGCCGCGCCACCCGGCCGGCCCGCTCCTTGTCGCGGAACTCCAGGCCCCACACCAGGCCGCGCCCGCGGTACTCCCGCACGTCGGCGAGGTTCTCCTCGGTGATGGCGATCAGCGCCTGCTCGACCTGCTCGCCACGGGTCCGCGTCTGCTTCTCCATGGCCGCGCCGTCGGCCCAGTACGCCTCGAGGGCGGCGGTGGCGGTGACGAAGGCGGGGTTGTTGCCGCGGAAGGTGCCGTTGTGCTCGCCGGGCTCCCAGACGTCCAGCTCGGGGCGGAACAGGCACAGCGACATCGGCAGCCCGTAACCGCTGATCGACTTGGACACGGTGACGATGTCCGGCGTGATGCCGGCCTCCTCGAAGGAGAAGAAGGCGCCGGTACGGCCGCAGCCCATCTGGATGTCGTCGACGATCAGCAGCATGTCCTGCCGCTCGCACAGCTCCTTGAGCGCGCGCAGCCATTCGGGCCGGGCGACGTTGATGCCGCCCTCGCCCTGGACGGTCTCCACGATCACCGCGGCGGGCTTGTTGAGGCCGGAGCCCTGGTCCTCCAGCAGCCGCTCGAACCACAGGAAGTCCGGGACCTTGCCGTCGAAGTAGTTGTCGAACGGCATGGGGGTGCCGTGTACGAGGGGGACGCCGGCGCCGGCCCGCTTGAAGGCGTTGCCGGTGACGGCGAGGGAGCCCAGCGACATGCCGTGGAAGGCGTTGGTGAACGACACGATCGCCTCGCGCCCCTTCACCTTGCGGGCCAGCTTCAGCGCGGACTCGACGGCGTTGGTGCCCGTCGGGCCCGGGAACATGACCTTGTACGGCAGGTCGCGCGGGCGCAGCACCAGGTCCTGGAAGGTCTGGAGGAACGACCGCTTGGCCGTGGTCGACATGTCCAGGCCGTGGGTGACGCCGTCCCGCGCCAGGTAGTCGATCAGCGCCCGTTTGAGGACGGGGTTGTTGTGGCCGTAGTTGAGCGAGCCCGCACCGGCGAAGAAGTCGAGGTACGCATGACCGTCCTCGTCGTACATCCGGCTGCCCTGCGCGCGGTCGAAGACGGTGGGCCAGCCGCGGCAGTAGCTGCGCACCTCGGACTCCAGGGTCTCGAAGACGCTGAGGTCGGGCTGGGTGATGGTCACGGTGAATCGCTCCTCAGTGGGCGGTGGACGCGGTCAGCGGGCCGATGCGGTACAGGACTTCGGGGTCGTGCGGGCCGTCCGGGAACAGCTCGGCCGGGAACAGCACCTCGCGGGTGACCTGCGCCCCGTGCCGTTCGGCGAACGAGGTGAACAGGCGCTCGGAGGCGGTGTTGCCGGGGGTGATGGTGGTCTCCAGCCAGGTGATGCCGCGCTCGGTGACCAGCCGGGCGGCCAGTCCGTCCAGCAGGGCGGCGGCGATGCCTCGGCCCTGGTGGGCGGCGTCGACGGCCACCTGCCAGACGACCAGGGTGCCCGGGCGGTCCGGCCGCACGTATCCGGTCACGAAACCGACCGGCTCCCCGTCCGCACCGCGCGCCACCGCCGAGGTGCCGGCGAAGTCCCGGCACCACAGCAGATAGCTGTACGAGGAGTTGAGGTCGAGGGTTTCCGAGTCCTTGGCGAGACGCCAGAGCGCGGCTCCGTCCGTCGTCGCCGGCCGTTCGATGAGCAGGTCTGCGGGTGCGGCAGTCATGCGTCACGAATTTAGCGAGGCGAATTAGGAAATGCACGGCAGTGACGGGAGTGACGGAAGGTCACATCAGTGATATGTCCGTGATGCCCTATGGCAAAATGGGGCAAAAGCGTGTACCTGTGGGTTGTGTCACAGCCCGGAAATGCCCGGAGAATCCGTTCGCAAAGTCTCTTGTTTAGCTCTGCAAAAATCGGGCAGAAGAGGACCGGGAGTTATCGCCAGCAGAATTGGCGGAAATGGTGAAGGGGAATTGAATTCAGGATTCGGTGCCCCCGGGGGCGGTGCCCCCGGGAACGTGTGAGTGGCGGCCGGGCCGTGTCGTCGGACCGCCCCCGGCTCCGCCCTCCGGGCGAACGGCGGAAGTCCGGCGACGTGACCTAGGCCCTCTCGTTCGGATCATGCCGGGCTCGCGGGCCCTGGCACCGCGCCTCGCCGCGTTGTCGTCGGTTGCCATGGCTCCGCCATGGCGCCCTCCTCCGCCTTGCGATGCACGGCACCAGGACCCGCTCCCTGATCCGGCCCGATCCGAACGAAAGACCCTAGCGCCAGGCGCCCGACACGGCCCGGCGGGCGCCCTCGGGGTCCACGGCCAGGCCCCGGCCGGCCATGGCCCCGCCCAGCGCCGTCAGCGACTTCCGGACGGCGTCGGGGGTCGCGTCGGGTCCGTAGTGGTTGACGCGGACCATCTCCCCGGCGAGGGCCCCTCCGCCGGCGGCCAGCGGCAGGGCCGGGTCGGACCGCAGCGCCTCGGCCACCAGCTCCGAGGCCACCGCGCCCGGCGGCACCCGCAGCGTCGTCGCGACCGGCGCCGCGTCCCTCTCCTCGTACACGTACGGCTCCAGGCCCCCGCCCAGCGCCACCGCCCCGGCCCGCGTGGCCAGCGCGGCGGCCCGGTGCCGGGCCATCACCGTCTCCAGACCCGCCGACTCGATCCGCTCCAGGCACGCCTCCAGTGCCAGCATCTCCAGCTGGGCCGGTGCGTGCGGCAGCACGGTGCGGCCGGCGTCGGTCCAGCGCTCCTTCCAGTCCAGCAGGGACAGATAGGAGCGGCGGGGGGCGCGCGGGTTGGCGGCCATGCGGGCCCACGCCCGCTCGCTCACCGAGATCGCCGACACGCCCGCCGGGCCGCCCATCGCCTTCTGCGCCCCGATCACGCACAGGTCCACGCCCCACGCGTCCGGCAGCACCGGCTCGGCGCCCACGGAGGCCACCGCGTCCAGGTAGAACAGTGCGCCCTGCTCCCGTACCGCCTCGCCGATCTCCGCGACCGGGTTGGTGTTGCCCGTCGCCGCCTCCGCGTGCACCAGGGACACGAAGTCGATCTCCGGGTGCTTCCTGAACGCCTCCCGGACCTGGACGGCGGTCACCGCCGTGTGGAAGGGGACGGACAGGTCGTGCACGGTCGCCCCGGCGTCGCGCAGCCAGTTGCCGAAGGTCTGCCCGTACGGGCCCGTGATCACGTTCAGGGCCACCGTGCCCGGGCCGGCCGCCGCGCGGATCGCGCCCTCCAGCGGCAGCAGCGCCTCGCCCTGGGTGACCAGGACGGTCTGCCGGGTGTCCAGCAGCCGGGCCACCCGGTCCTCGATGGCGGCGAAGCGCTCGGCACTCAGCGGGGGCAGGTCGAGGAAGGGGTGGGTCACGGCGGTGCTCTCTTCGCTCACGAGGGTCCACGGGGGCCGCCGGAAGACGGCCGTGACGAGCGTAACTCTCCGCTCCCGGCCCCCTCCCGACCGGTGACTTCCTAGGCCGGACGGCCCCGAAGCCATCGGTTTGATTTGAGAGACCCCAACATTTCCTTATAATCGGAAACCTTCGTTCCCCCATAGGAGAATCCCCCCATGACAACGCTCCTCGGGCGCCGGACCCGCCTCCTGGCTGCCACCACCGCGACCGCCGGGCTCGTGCTCGTGGCCGCCGGCTGCTCCTCGGACGACGGCGGGGGGAGCGGCAAGACCACCGTCAAGGGCGTTCACCTCGCCAAGGCCGGCCGGCTGACCACCTGCACCCACCTGCCCTACCCGCCGTTCCAGTCGGAGATCGACGGCAAGGTGCAGGGCTTCGACGTCTCCCTGATCGACCTCGTCGCCAAGGATCTGGGCGTCCCGCAGAAGATCCTCGACACGCCGTTCGAGAACTTCAAGACGGGCGCCTTCCTGAACTCGGGCGAGTGCGACCTGGCCGCCGCCGGCATGACCATCACCGCCGAGCGCAAGAAGAACGTCGACTTCTCCGACCCGTACTTCGAGGCCACCCAGGCCGTCCTCGTCGACAAGCACAGCGGCGTCGACTCGCTCGCCGACGTCAAGGCCAAGGGCAAGAAGCTGGGCGCCCAGGCACAGACCACCGGCGAGGACTACGTCAGGAACAAGGGCTACGACCCGATCTCCTTCGAGTCCTCCGACGCGGTCCTCAACGGCCTGCGCACCGGCCAGGTCCAGGCCGTCGTCATCGACTACCCGGTCGTCCAGGGCTGGCTGAAGGACAAGGCCAACGCGGACCGGTTCAAGGTCGTCGACAACCTCAAGACCGGTGAGCAGTACGGCTTCACCGTGAAGAAGGGCAACAAGGCGCTGCTCGAGGCCGTCGACAAGGCGCTCAAGGACGCGAAGGCCGACGGCACCTACAAGAAGATCTACGAGAAGTGGATCGGCCCGTACAACGCCTCCGTCGCCTCTCCCGCGGCCTCATGAGCGACACGGACGTACCGCTCGGGCCGAAGAAGAAGGGACTGACCCGGCGGCAGAAGCGGACGCTGTCCCGCGGCGCGCAGTACGCCGTCTTCGCCGCCGCCGTGATCGCCTTCGCGGTCACGGCCGACTGGGGCCGGCTGCGCAACCAGTTCGCGCAGGTCGACATCGCACGGCAGATGTTCCCCGACGTCATCACACTGGCGCTGAAGAACACCGTGCTCTACACGCTGTCCGGCTTCGTCGTCGGGCTCGTCCTCGGCATGGTCATCGCGCTGATGCGGCTGTCCTCCGTGGGCCCCTACCGCTGGCTGGCGGGCATCTACATCGAGATCTTCCGCGGGCTGCCCGCCCTGCTGATCTTCATCTTCGTCGGCGTGGCCGTACCGCTCGCCTTCCCGGGCACCGAGATCCCGGGCGGCACCTACGGCAAGGTCGCCCTCGCGCTCGGCCTGGTCTCGGCCGCCTACATGGCGGAGACCATCCGTGCCGGCATCCAGGCCGTACCCAAGGGGCAGACCGAGGCGGCCCGTTCGCTCGGCTTCTCGCCCGCGAAGGCCATGATCTCGATCATCGTTCCGCAGGCCTTCCGCATCATCCTGCCGCCGCTCACCAACGAACTCGTCCTGCTCTTCAAGGACTCCTCGCTGGTGCTCTTCCTCGGCGTCACCCTGGAGGAGCGGGAACTGTCCAAGTTCGGCCGCGACCTGGCGAGCACGACCGCCAACTCCACGCCGATCCTGGTCGCGGGCCTGTGCTACCTGCTGGTCACCATCCCGCTCAGCTTCGTCGTCCGCCGCATGGAGTCCAAGGCACAGGAGGCGATCCGGTGACCCGCCCCGAGATCGAGGTACGCGGACTGCACAAGTCCTTCGGTGACAACGAGGTGCTGCGCGGCATCGACCTGGAGATCGGCCAGGGCGAGGTGGTGTGCGTCATCGGACCCTCCGGCTCCGGCAAGTCGACGCTGCTGCGCTGCGTGAACCTGCTGGAGGAGCCCACCGCGGGCCACGTCCTCGTCGGCGGCACCGAGGTCACCGACCCCGACGTCGACATCGATGCCGTACGCCGCCGCATCGGCATGGTCTTCCAGCAGTTCAACCTCTTCCCCCACCTGGACGTCACCGCGAACCTGACGCTGCCGCAGCGCCGGGTCCTCGGGCGGGACAAGGCCACCGCCGCGAGGATCGCCGCCGAGAACCTGGCCCGGGTGGGCCTCGCGGAGAAGGCGGACGCCTACCCGTCCTCCCTCTCCGGCGGCCAGCAGCAGCGCGTGGCCATCGCCCGCGCGCTCGCCATGGGCCCCGAGGTGATGCTCTTCGACGAGCCGACCTCCGCGCTCGACCCCGAACTCGTCGGGGACGTCCTCGCCGTCATGCGCCGGCTCGCGCACGAGGGCATGACGATGATGGTCGTCACCCACGAGATGACCTTCGCCCGCGAGGTCGCCGACCGGGTCGTCTTCATGGACGGCGGCGTCATCGTCGAGGACGGCAGCCCCGACCGGGTCATCGGCGACCCGCAGCACGAGCGCACCCGGCACTTCCTCTCCCGGCTGCTCGACCCGGCGATGGCCGAGGTCGAGGAGGAGACCTCCGACCAGGTCGGGAAGGACAAGCCGTAGGCCGTTAGGGTGCGGTGCATGAGCGATGGCGCGGTGCTGCACGTGAAGGGCCGGGTCCTGGCCGGCCCGGAGGACGTCCGTGACGAGCTGTGGGTGGTCGGGGGGCGGATCTCCTACGACCGCCCCGCCGGCGCCCGCGACATCACCACCGTCGCGGGCTGGGCGCTGCCCGGCCTGGTCGACGCCCACTGCCACGTCGGCCTGGGCGCCGAGGGCCCGGTCGACGCGGACACCGCCGAGCAGCAGGCGCTCACCGACCGGGGGACCGGCACCCTGCTGATCCGGGACGCGGGCTCACCCTCCGACACCCGCTGGATCGACGACCGCGACGACCTTCCGAAGATCATTCGCGCGGGCCGGCACATCGCCCGCACCCGCCGCTACATCCGCAACTACGCCTGGGAGATCGAACCGGAGGACCTCGTCGCCCACGTCGCCCGGGAGGCCCGGCGCGGCGACGGCTGGGTCAAGCTGGTCGGCGACTGGATCGACCGTGGCGTCGGCGACCTGGCGCCCTGCTGGCCCCGCGAGGCCGTCGAGGCGGGTATCGCCGAGGCCCACCGGCTCGGCGCCCGTGTCACCGCGCACTGCTTCGCCGAGAACTCCCTGCGCGACCTGGTCGAGGCGGGCATCGACTGCGTCGAGCACGCCACCGGCCTCACCGAGGACCTGGTCCCGCTGTTCGCCGAGCGGGGCGTCGCGATCGTCCCCACCCTCGTCAACATCGCCACCTTCCCCAAGCTCGCGGCGGGCGGCGACGGCAAGTACCCGCGCTGGTCCGCCCACATGCGCCGGCTCCACGAGCGGCGCTACGACACCGTGCGCGGCGCCTACGACGCCGGCGTACCGGTCTACGTCGGCACGGACGCCGGCGGCTCGCTGGCCCACGGTCTGGTCGCGGAGGAGGTCGCCGAGCTGGTCACCGCCGGCATCCCGCCGGTCCGGGCCCTCGCCGCCACGACCTGGTCCGCCCGCACGTGGCTCGGCCGCCCCGGCCTGGAGGAGGGCGCGCCGGCCGACCTGGTGGTGTACGAGGCCGATCCCCGGGCGGACGTACGGGTGCTGGCGGCGCCGCGACGGGTCGTGCTCAACGGGCGCGTCGTCGAGTGACCATGCCCCTGCTTTCGAATCCGCGTACGGGACATCCACGTTTGAGTGAAGTGACCACGCATCGCTGACCGTTCACCCACAGTGCGTACAAGGTTGACGGGTCCCGAACATGTTCCCTCTGGGGGTCCCACCGCCTTGAACAGCAACAACTCCCGCATGCCCGCACGCCGTCTCGCCACCCTCGCGACGGTCACCGCCCTCACCGCGGTACCCGCGGTCCTGGGCGCGGGCGCCGCGCACGCGACCGGCGGCCACGGTCGCGCCTCAGCCGTCGTCCTGCGCACCGGGCTCGACGTGTCCCTGCTCGACAAGAGCGTGCACATGCCGCTCGCCCTCTCCCTCGACGAGGTCCGGGCGCCACGGAGCGCGGACCGCACCGCGCTGTCGGCCCGGCTCGACGGCGTGAACGGCGGCCGGCCGTTCACCGTCCTCGGTGCGGCCGTCGCCCGGGCGAAGGCGACGGCCACCGCCCGGCGCGCCGAGGGCTCGGTCCGTCTCGCCCACGCCCGGCTGCACGTCCCCGGCCTGCCCCTGCTGTCCGTGATCGAGGCCGACGCGATCACCGCCAGGGCCACCTGCGAGGCCGGCAGGGCACCCACCGCCGCCGCGGACGTCCTCGGCGCCGTCACCGTCCTCGGCAAGCGCGTCACCCTGACCGCCGGCGGCCCGGTCCAGGTGAAGGTGCCCGGAGTCGGTGAGGTCCGCCTCGACCTCGCCGAGCGGCGCACCACGACCCGTACGGCCGCCGCGACCGCCCTTCGGCTCAAGATCTCCGTCAACCCCTCGAAGCTCGACGTGGCCGACGTCGAGGGCACCGTCACCCTGGCCGGGGCCACCTGCGAGTCCCCGGTGGCCCCACCCGTCCGGCACCCGGTGCCGAGTCACGACCCGGCCGCCGGCGTCCGCCCCCAGGGCGGCGCCCCGGCCGAGGCGGGCCTCGCGGAGACCGGCGGCAGTCCGGCGACCCCGTACATCGCCGGTGGCGCGCTGGCGCTGCTGCTGGCGGGCGGGGGAGCGGTGGCACTGACCAGGCGCCGCAGGAGCTGACATCGCGCCCGCCCACCGGCCGGCCACGCCCACCGGCAGCCGCCCGCCGTCCGCGGGGCGGGGCCGTCCCGGCTCTCCCCGGTCCCGGCGAGCGGTACGCCGCGGAACTCGTTCGGCGGGCCGGCCCCGGTGTCGCGCGTCGCCCCGCGGACGGCGGGCGGTGGCCGGACCGTCCGCCGGGCCCCGGCTCAGTCTCGGGGTGCCGGACGATCGGGGGGCCGGACGGTGACGGCGACGCAGCGGCTCCGGGACCGTCCGCGGCTCGGGGCGGTCCCGGAGCCGGGCGGGACTTCGGGCGGGGTCCCCGGGCGGCCCGGGGCTCGGGCGGCCGACGCGGGGAGCCGGGCGCTCAGCCCCGCGTGAGAGCGGCGGACAGGGCGGCCAGGAAGCCGTTCGTCGTGGCGCGGTCGCGTACCGCCACCCGTATCCAGTCCGGGCCGAGCCCGGGGAACGTGTCACCCCGGCGCACGGCGTGGCCGAGGTCGCGCAGCCGTCGTCGTACCGCCGCGGCGTCCGGCATGCGGACCAGCACGAAGGGGCCCTCGGCCGGCTGCACCACCCGTACGCCACGGCCGGCGAGCGCGGACAGTCCCGCGACCAGGTGCGCCCGGTCCCCGGCGACGCGATGTGCCGCGTGCCCCGCCTCGGCCAACGCCCGGGGTGCCACGCACGCCCGCGCCGCGGCCAGCGCCGGTGTGGACACGGGCCACAGCGGCTGGGCCCGCCCCAGCCCGGCGATCACGTCGGGCGCGGCCAGCGCGTACCCGATGCGCAGTCCCGCCAGCCCCCAGGTCTTGGTGAGGCTGCGCAGCACGACGAGTCCTGGCACGTCCGTCCGGCCGGCCAGTGCCTCGCGCTCACCGGGCACCGCGTCCATGAACGCCTCGTCGACCACCAGCGTCCGTCCCGGCCGGGCCAGCCGGGTGAGCGTCCGCGCCGGATGCAGGACGGACGTCGGGTTGGTGGGGTTGCCGATCACCACCAGGTCGGCCTCCTCCGGGACGGCCGCCGGGTCCAGCCGGAACCCGTCCTCCTCCCGCAGCAGCACCCGGTCCACCGTGTGCCCGGCGTCCCGCAACGCCGCCTCCGGCTCGGTGAACTGCGGGTGCACGACGACCGGCCGGCGGACCTCCAGGGCGCGGGCGAGGAGGACGAACGCCTCCGCGGCCCCCGCCGTCAGCAGCACCCGTTCCACCGGCAGCCCGTGCCGTGCGGCCACCGCCGCCCGGGCGTCCCGCCCGTCGGGGTAGGCCGCGAGGGACGACAGCGAAGCGGCGATCTCCTCCCGCAGCCACCGCGGGGGCGTGTCCGCGCGGACGTTGACGGCGAGGTCGACCAACGCGGCGCCGTCGTCCCGCACTTCGGCGTCCCCGTGGTGCCGCAGATCGTGCCCGGACCCGCCGGTGCCCTCAGTGCGCATGGCTGTGCGAGTGCCCCCCGTGATGGTGGTGCCCGTGGCCGTGGTGGTGTCCTTCGTCGTCCGGGTGGAAGTGCGGCTGCTGCGGCAGTCCCACCTTGTCCTCGAAGCCCGGCAGCGCGATCCGGTACACGCAGGAGTCGCAGTTCATGCGCAGGTCGCCCTTGACGGCCTCCTGGTACCGCTCCATCACCAGATCCAGCAGCTCCGGCTCGGGCCCGATGACGTCGGCCGACCGCACCTCGGTCTCCGGGTGGGCCGCGGCCCACTCCTCGGTCTGCTGCCGCACCCGGTCCGGCAGGATCCCGGTGAACAGGAAGTACGGCAGTACGACGATCCTCTTCGAGCCCAGCGCGACGCACCGGTCCAGGCCGCTCGGCACGTCCGGCGCCGCCAGCGACACGAACGCCGTCTCGACACCGGCGTACCCGCGGCCCTCCCACAGCAGCCGCGCCGCCTTGAACACCTCGGCGTTGGCGTCGGGGTCGGTGGAGCCGCGCCCGACGAGCAGCACGGTGACGTCCGCCCGGTCCCCGCTGGTGCGGGCGGCGCCGCCGAGCGCCTCGTCCAGCCGCCGCTCCAGCACGTTCAGCAGCGCGGGGTGCGGGCCAAGCGGACGGCCGTAGGTGTACGAGATCCCCGGGTGCCGTTCCTTCTCACGGGCCAGCGCGGCCGGGATGTCGCCCTTGGCGTGTCCGGCGGACACCAGCATCAGCGGCACGGCGGCGAACCGGCGCACGCCCTGCTCGACCAGCTCGGTGACGGCCTCGCCCAGCGGCGGCGGCGACAGTTCGATGAAGCCGCCCGCGACGGGCAGTTCGGGGTGGCGGCGCCCCAGTTCCCGGACGAAGTCACGGAACGCCTCGGCTCCGGCGTCGTCACGGGTGCCGTGTCCGGCGATGAGCAGGGCGGGCGGGGTGGTCACGGGGTCTCCTCCGACGAAACGGTGTGGTACAGCAGGGCGTTGAGCGCGGCGGCGGCGACCGCCGAACCGCCCTTCTCGGACACGTTGCTCACGGCGGGCAGCCCGCTCGCGCGCAACGCGGCCTTGGACTCGGCCGCCCCGACGAAGCCGACGGGCAGGCCGATGACGAGCGCGGGGGAGGCGTCGAGGGTCAGCAGCTCCTCCAGGGCGGTCGGCGCGCAGCCGATCACCCAGATGGCGCCGGGCCCGACCTCCTCGTGGGCGAGCCGTACGGCGTGTGCCGAACGGGTCAGCCCGGGCCCGGAGACGGCGTCCCGCAGCCGGCAGACGGTCCCACGCCGGGTGATGCCGGCCGCGACCATCTCCACGTCGACGACGACGGGCGCCCCGGCGTGCAGCGCGGCGTGCGCCGCCACCAGGTCGTCCTCGTTCATGACGAGGTCGGTCGCGTACTCCAGGTCGGCGGCGGAGTGGATGACCCGCTCCACCACCGCCCGGGTCAGCGGCGGGAAGTGCGAGGTGTCCAGGCGGGCGCGCAGCCGCCGGAAGGACTCCTGCTCGATGGGGTGGACCACGCGGTTCACCGGGCGCCCTCCTGTGTGCCGTTCTGCCAGCGGTAGCCGCGCGGGGTCACCATGCGCCCCGCGATGTTCCGGGTAGCGGTGTTGCCCACGGTCACGACCGTCATCATGTCGACCGTCGCCGGGTCCAGCGCGCCCAGCGTCGTCACCCGGCTGGACTCGTCGGGGCGGGAGGCGTTGCGGACGACGCCGACCGGCGTCGTCTCCTCCCGGTGCCCGGAGAGGATCGCGAGCGCCTTCGGCAACTGCCAGTCCCGGCCGCGTGAACGCGGGTTGTAGAAGGTGACCACGATGTCCGCCTCGGCCGCCGCGCGCACCCGGCGCTCGATGACCTCCCAGGGGGTGTGCAGGTCCGACAGGCTGATGGACACGTGGTCGTGGCCCAGCGGCGCGCCGAGGACGGCCCCGGCGGCCAGCGCGGCCGTCACCCCGGGCACCCCGACCACGTCGATGTCGTCGGACGCCTCGGCGAGCGCCGGGGAGGCCATCGCGTACACGCCCGCGTCGCCGCTGCCGATCAGCGCGACCGCGTGCCCCGCGCGGGCCTCGGCGACCGCGGTACGGGCCCGCTCCTCCTCCGCGCCGAGCCCGGACTCCAGCACCCGGGTGCCGGGCCGCAGCAGGTCGCGGATCTGGTCGACGTACTGGTCCAGGCCGACCAGCACCGACGCGCGCCGCAGCTCCGCCGCGGCGCGCGGGGTGAGCAGGTCCCGGGCGCCCGGCCCGAGCCCGACCACCGCGAGCCGTCCGCGCCCCGGACGCCGGACCACGGCGCAGGTCGCCATGGCGGGCCGGCCGTCGGCCCGCGCGGACTTCCGCTTGGGCACGAGGAGTTCACCGCCGCGCGCCAGGGCGGCGGCCTCGGCGACCGATGGCGTGCCGACGGCCGTGAGCGGCGCGGCGGAGGGGTTCGGCACTTCCACGGCGGCCAGTTCCTCGGCGGTGTACGTCACCACGGGTACTCCGAGCCGCTCGGCGGCGGCCACGATGCCGGGCTCGTCCGCCTTGGCGTCCACGGTGGCCAGTTCGGCGACCGACCGCGGCGACAGACCCGCCTCCCGCAGCGCCTCCCCGACCAGCGCGAGGACCTCCTCGGCCGGTGCGCCCTTCGACGCGCCCACGCCGACCACCAGCGACGGAGGCCGCAACAGCACCTCCCGCTCGCCGGGTTCGACGGCCCGGTCGGTGAGCCGGACCGTGTACGCCCCGTGCGCCGCGAGGGGCAGCGGCGGCAGCGGCCACGCGACCTCAGCCGCCAGCGCGACCGGTTCGCCGTCCAGCAGGGCGCGGGAGACCGCGGCGACCGCGCCCTCGTACGGCAGCCCGAGCGTGTCCAGGCCCGGCAGCCCGACGGCGTCCGTGGCGGTCGTCACCACGGGTTCGGCGCCCAGCAGTTCCCCGGCCTCACGGGCGAGCGCGTTGGCCCCGCCGCCGTGCCCGCCGACCAGCGCCACCGCGAACCGGCCGCCCTCGTCCACGCACACCACACCCGGGTCGGTGGCCTTGTCGCCGAGCAGCGGCGCCAGCAGCCGTACGGTCGCCCCCGTCGCCAGGAAGCACACCAGCTGCTCGCACTCCGCGAACGCGGCCCGTACGGCCTCCCCGACGGGACCGTCGTACACCCGCGTACGGTCCGGCCAGGCCGCGGCCAGCCGGTCCCGCGCCGCCGCTCCCGCCGCGGTGGCGGAAATGAGGCCGATCACTGGACAACTCCTTCACTGGACGCCGTGGTGCGCTCGCCCCACAGCAGGAACACAGGATTGGTGGCCGCCAGCCGGGTCACGTCCCCGGGCAGCGGCGCGAGCCGCGACGACTGCAGCAGCACCCCGTCGCAGCCGAACCCGGCAGCCGTCAGCGCCTCGCGCGCCGCCGGCACCCGGTCCAGCGCGGCCACGGCGACGACGACGGTGCGCCGCGCCCGCCGGGCGCACGCGGTCACGACGGCGGGCAGCTCCCGGCCCCCGCCGCCGACGAACACCGCGTCCGGATCGCCGGGCAGCGCGGACAGCGCCTCCGGCGCCGAGCCGTGCACCACGTCCACGTCGACGCCGTGCGCGGCCGCGTTGGCGCGGACGCGTTCCACCCCGTCCGCGGTCTTCTCGACGGCGACGACGGCCGCGCCGAGCCGCGCGCACTCCACCGCCACCGAACCCGACCCGGCGCCCACGTCCCACACCAGGTCGCCGAGGCGCGGCCCGAGCCGGGCCAGGGCCAGTGCCCGGACCTCGAACTTGGTGATCATCGAATCGCGGTGGGTGAACTCGCCCTCGTCCAGAGCCCATCGGGCCGGCCCGCCGGGTGTCCCGGCGACGGTACGCACCGCGCCGAGCGCCCGGGTCTCGTCCAGGCACAGCACCACGCTCACCGCCGTGCCCCAGTCCCGGGCCGCCGCCTCGGCGGGCGTCACCCGCTCCACGCGCTCCCGCTCCGGATCCCCCAGCGCGCTCGCCACGACGAGGACCCGGTCGGCCGGCACCGCGGCCCCCAGCTCGGCGGGCCCGGCCCCCGGGCCGGTCAGCACGGCCACCTTGGGCCGGGCCCGGCACACGTTGACGGCCGTCCGCGGGTCCCGGCCGTGCGCGCTGACCACCACAGCGTCGTCCCAGGGCAGACCGATCCGCGCGAAGGCGGTGGCCACCGAGGACACCCCCGGCCGTACGTCCAGCGCGCCGGCACCGAACCGTTCGGCCAGTGCCCGCACGATCCCGAAGAACCCCGGATCCCCGGAGGCCAGCACGACGACCGGCAGCTGTGCGGCGGCGTACGTCGCGACGGTGTCCAGGGCGGGCGCCAGCGGCCCGAGCACGACCCGCTCGGCCCCCTCCGGCAGCCGCACCGCGTCCAGGTGCCGCTGCCCGCCGACCACGAGCGCGGCTCCGGCGAGGACGTCCGCGGGGAGCGGTGTTCCCGTCCCCGTCCCGACGACCGTGATCAACTCTTCCCCCGCTGCTCGCGCAGGGCCCGCCGGGCCTGCGGGTCGGCCTTGCGGTAGCCGTGGAAGTGACCGGGGTGGTACAGGTGCGAACGGGTGCCGCTGGCGTCCAGGGCCGGGCCCACGAGGAACAGCGTGTGCTTCCAGAGCTTGTGCTCCTTGACCGTCTCCTCCAGCGTGCCGATCGTGCACCGCACCACCAGCTCCTCCGGCCAGGTCGCCTGGTAGGCGACGACCACCGGCGTGTCCGTGGGGTAGCCGCCCTCCAGCAGTTCCCGCACCAGCTGCCCGCTGCGCGCCGCCGACAGGAAGACGGCCATCGTGGTGCCGTGCCGGGCGAACTCGCGGACCTCCTCGCCGGGCGGCATCGGCGTCTTGCCGCCGCCGAGCCGGGTGAGCACCACGGACTGGGCGACCTCCGGGATCGTCAGCTCGCGCTGCGCGATGGCGGCCACCGCGGAGAAGGAGGACACGCCCGGGACGATCTCGGTCGCGATGCCGATCTCCCGGCAGCGGTCCAGCTGCTCCTGCGTGCCGCCCCACAGGGCGGGGTCTCCGGAGTGGATGCGGGCGACCCGCAGCCCCTCGTCGCCGGCCCGCCGGTACACGGCGACGACGTCCTCCAGCGACATGGTCGCCGAGTCCAGCACCTCGGCGTCCTCGCGGGCGTGTTCGAGGACCTCCGCCTGGACCAGGCTCGCGGCCCAGATCACGACGTCGGCCTCGGCGATGGCACGCGCGGCACGGAACGTCAGCAGGTCGGCGGCGCCGGGGCCGGCACCGACGAAGGTCACCTTGCCGGTGGGGGCATCGGCCATGGGGATCGGTCCTCTCCTACGGGTCACTGGGGATGGGTCGGTCGGTGCGGCCCGGCGCACGTGCGGCAGGTGCGGTCGGTCGGCGCGCACGGCTGCCGGACATGCGTGAGGGCCGCTGCATCGGATACCAAAGGCCTATGGCGGTCCTCGTCGCGCTCGGCGCGTTCCTGATGACGCTGGCCGGCGGCTGGACGGCACAGCGCGTGACCGACCGCCGCCATCTGGTCCTGGGCCTGGCCGGCGGGCTGATGCTCGGCGTGGTCGGCCTGGACCTGCTGCCGGAGGCGCTGCACGCGGCCGACCACGAGGTCTTCGGCGTACCCGCCGCCCTGCTGCTGTTCGTGGCCGGATTCCTGCTGGCCCATCTGGTGGAACGCACGCTCGCCGCGCGCCGGGCGGCGCACGGGGCCGGCGAACACGGACACCGGGCGCCCGAGGTGGGCCTGGCGGCGGCCGGCGCGATGGTGGGTCACAGCGCGATGGACGGCGTGGCGATCGGCGCGGCCTTCCAGGTGGGGGGCGGCATGGGCGCGTCCGTCGCGCTCGCCGTGATCGCCCACGACTTCGCCGACGGCTTCAACACCTTCACCCTCACCAGCCTGTACGGCAACGCGCGCCGCAAGGCCGTCGGCATGCTGGTGGCGGACGCCTGCGCACCCTTGCTCGGCGCGTTGTCGACCGCCTTCGTCCACATCCCCGAACCGGTGCTCGGCGGCTATCTCGGCCTCTTCGGCGGCGTACTGCTGTACCTCGCCGCCGCCGAGATCCTCCCCGAGGCCCACCACGAGCACCCGGCCCGTTCCACCCTGCTGTGCACGGTGGCCGGCGTCCTGTTCGTCTGGCTGGTGGTCGGCCTGTCCGGCTGACCGCGCGGGCGCTGTCACAGCTTCCCGCCCCGGCCGCCGTCCCGCCGCGGGGGCGCGATCAGCGTCGACAGGTACGGCAGCGGTGCCCCGTCCAGCTCGGCGGCCGGCCGCACCGACTCCTCCGGCAGCCCCAGCGCCGACCCCCACACGGCGTTCCCGAGGCGGCCGGTCTCCGCCAGCGCCTCGGCGACCTCGGCGGCCTGCCGCCCGAACTTGTACGCCACCACCGTTCCCGGCCCGGCCAGCGCCTCCTTCAGCACGGTGGACCCGGCGGTGACCGGTACGAGGGTGAGCGGTTCGGTGCCCTCCGTCAGCACGGCACCGGACCGCGCCGCGAGATCCTGCATGGCGGTGATCCCGGGCACGGTCTCCACGGCGAGTCCCGGGACCAGCTCCGCGACGGTCTGCGCGAGATACGTGAACGTCGAGTACACGTTCGGGTCCCCGATGGTCGCGAACGCCACCGACCCGTGCCGCCGCAGCAGCTCGGCGACCCGGGCACCGGCCGCGTCCCAGGCCGCCTCCCGCCGCGCCCGGTCGGTCCGCTCGTTCAGTGCGAACACCACCCGGACGACCGCCTCCCCGGGCACGTAGTGCAGCACGGTCGCCTCCGCCCGCCCCCGCTCGCCGCTGTCCATGACCGGTACGACGACGATCTCGGCCGCGCGCAGGGCGTTGACCCCCTTGACGGTCACCAGCTCCGGATCACCGGGACCCACCCCGACTCCGACCAGCCTGCTGCTCATGACGTCCGGCACCTCTCCACGAACCGACGGGCGACACCGGGCTCGGACGCCCAGTGCGTGTGCAGATAACTCGCGTGCACGCCCTGCTGTACGAATCCCTCGACCCGCCGGGCCGGCGTCCGCACACCCCAGGCGGGGGCGGCACCGGCGCCCGGCTCGACGACGGTGCGGTGGAACTCGTGGCCCCGCATCCGCGTCCCCGCCACCGCCAGCACACTGTCGCCGACGGCCACGGCGTCCCGGTAGCCGAGGGTCAGCCGCTCACTCATCCGCGCGGTGGCGTCCAGCACCCCGCACATCGGCCGCCCGTCCAGCTCCCGGCACAGATAGAGCAGCCCGGCGCACTCGGCGGCCACGGGCGCGCCGGAGCGCGCGAGGTCCGCGACGGCCGCCCGCAGCGGCTGGTTGGCGGACAGCTCGGCGGCGTACACCTCGGGGAACCCGCCCCCGACGACCAGCCCGGCGGTACCTTCGGGCAGCCCCTCGTCCCGCAGCGGGTCGAAGGTGACGACCTCCGCCCCGGCGGCGGTGAGCAGCTCGGTGTGCTCGGCGTAGGAGAAGGTGAACGCGGAACCCCCGGCGACGGCGACCACGGGCCTTCGTTCCCCGGCAGGCCGCGCCGCCCCGGGGTCCGGCCCCTCAGCGGGCCGCGCCGGGTGATGGCCGGGCGCGGGATCGGGGGTCCAGGGGGCGGAGCCCCCCGGCAGGGGGCCCGCCGAGCGTGCGAGCGCCTCCAGGGCGGCCAGGTCGCAGCCCCGGGCCACCTGCACCGCCATGGCGTCCACGGCCTCGACCGCGGCCGGGCCCCGCTCAGCCACCGGCACCAGCCCGAGGTGCCGCGACGGCGTCTCCACCTGTGCCGCCCGCCGCAGCGCACCGAGGACCGGCACCCCCGCCGCATCCAGCGCCTCCCGCAGGAGCGACTCGTGCCGGTCGGAGCCCACCTTGTTCAGGATCACGCCACCGATCCGCACCTGCGGGTCCCAGGACGCGAACCCGTGCACCAGTGCCGCCACCGACCGCGACTGCGACGACGCGTCCACGACGAGCACGACCGGCGCGCGCAGCAGCTTGGCGACCTGGGCCGTGGAGGCGAGTTCCCCCTCCCCGGCGGCCCCGTCGTACAGCCCCATCACCCCCTCCACGACCGCGAGGTCACACCCCCGCGCCCCGTGCAGGAACAGCGGAGCGACCAGCTCCGGCCCGCACAGGTACGCGTCCAGGTTGCGCCCCGTCCGCCCGGTGGCGAGCGCGTGGTAGCCGGGGTCGATGTAGTCCGGTCCGACCTTGTGCGGGGACACGGCGAGGCCCCGCGCGGCGAACGCGGCCATCAGCCCCGTGGCGACGGTGGTCTTGCCGCTGCCCGAGGAGGGCGCGGCGACGACCAGCCGGGGCACCGGCGGACTCACCACTCGATGCCCCTCTGGCCCTTCTGGCCGGTGTCCATGGGGTGCTTGACCTTGGACATGTCGGTGACGAGGTCGGCGAGGTCCACCAGCTTCTCCGGCGCGTTGCGCCCCGTGATCACGACGTGCTGGGTCCCCGGACGGGCGCGCAGGACCTCCACGACCTCGTCCGTGTCGACCCAGCCCCAGTGCATCGGGTACGCGAACTCGTCCAGCACGTACAGCCGGTACGTCTCGGCCGCCAGGTCCCGCTTGACCTGCTCCCAGCCCTCGCGAGCCTTCTCCTCGTTGTCCATCTGGGCATCCCGCTGCACCCAGGACCAGCCCTCGCCCATCTTGTGCCAGTCGACGGTCCCGCCCTCACCGGAGGCGCCGAGCACGCGCAGCGCGTTCTCCTCGCCGACCTTCCACTTCGCCGACTTGACGAACTGGAACACCCCGATGGGCCACCCCTGGTTCCAGGCGCGCAGCGCCAGCCCGAACGCGGCGGTGGACTTGCCCTTGCCGACGCCCGTGTGCACGACGACCAGCGGACGGTTCCTGCGCTGACGGGTCGTCAGACCGTCGTCCGGTACGACACTCGGCTGTCCCTGCGGCATTACGCGGCCCTCCTCGACGTTCCCTGCACATCCCTGACCAGCCCGGCGATCGAGTCGGCCCGCAGCTCCTCCAGCGTCACCGCCGTACCGCCCAGCTCCCCGGCCAGCCGACCGGCGAGCCCCAGCCGCACCGGCCCCGACTCGCAGTCCACGACCACCGACGCGATCCCGTCGGCCGCGAACAGCCGGGCCGCCCGCTCCGCGAGGGCCACCGGCTCGGTCCCGCCCGTCGCCCGTCCGTCGGTCACCACCACGACCAGCGCCCGCCGCGCGGCGTCCCGCAGCCGCTCCACCCGCAGCACCTCGTGCGCCCTCAGCAGCCCGGCGGCGAGCGGCGTACGGCCACCGGTCGGCAGCGACTCCAGCCGCACCGCGGCGGCGTCGACGGACGACGTCGGCGGCAGCGCCACCTCCGCCCCGGAGCCCCGGAAGGTCACCAGGCCCACCTTGTCCCGCCGCTGGTAGGCGTCGAGGAGCAGCGACAGGACGGCACCCTTGACGGCGCTCATCCGCTGCCGTGCCGCCATCGACCCCGAGGCGTCCACCACGAACAGCACGAGGTTCCCCTCGCGTCCCTCGCGGGCCGCCTGCCGCAGGTCGTCCCGGCGGATCACCAGGCCCGGTCCCGACCGGCCGCGCGCCCGCTGATGCGGGGCGGCGGCCTGCACGGTCGCGGCCAGGTGCAGCTTGGTCAGCGTGCCCCGCGGCCGGCGGGACCCCGTGGTCCGGCCGTGCTCGGTCCGTGCCCGCGACCGCCGCCCGGCGGCGCCCTCACCGATCCCGGGCACGCTCAGCACCCTGGCTTTGAAGGGTTCCGCGGCACGCGCCGGGGACTGCTCGCCCGGGCCGGCACCGGACGGCTGCGGCTCCCCGCCGTCCGCGGCCTCCGGCCGTGCGGCGGTGTCCCCGTCGTGGGGACCGGCGTCCGGTTCCGGCTGCCCGCCGCCCCCGCCGGGGCCGCCGGGACCGGGATCGTCTCCGCCGTCCCCGTCGTTCCCGTCTCCGCCGTCCCCGTCGTTCCCCGCGGACTGCTCCAGCGTCTCGTCCAGCTTGTCCTCGTCGAGGCCCGGCGCGTCGAACGGGTTGCGCCGGCGCCGGTGCGGCAGGGCGAGCAGCGCCGCCTGCCGCACGTCCTCGGCGAGCACGTCGGTACGCCCGGCCCACGCGGCCAGCGCGGTCGCCGTCCGGGCCATCACGATGTCGGCACGCATGCCGTCCACCTCGAAGGCCGCGCAGGTCGCCGCGATCTGCCGCAGCGCCCCGTCACCGAGCCGCACCTGCGGCAGCAGCTCCCGCGCCGCGACGACCCGCTGCCGTACGGCGGCCTCCTCGCCGGCCCAGCGCGCGGCGAAACCCGCGGGATCGTCGTCGTACGCCAGCCGGCGCCGCACGACCTCCACGCGCTGCTCCGGCTCCCGGGAGGCGGCGACCTCCACGGTCAGCCCGAACCGGTCCAGCAACTGCGGCCGCAGCTCGCCCTCCTCGGGGTTCATGGTGCCGACGAGGAGGAAGCGGGCCGCGTGCCGCACCGACACACCCTCGCGCTCCACGTAGGAGGCGCCCATCGCCGCCGCGTCCAGCAGCAGGTCGACCAGGTGGTCGTGCAGCAGGTTGACCTCGTCGACGTACAGGATTCCGCGGTGCGCGTCGGCCAGCAGGCCCGGCTCGAACGCCTTGACCCCCTCCGCGAGGGCCCGCTCGATGTCCAGGGCGCCGACGAGCCGGTCCTCGGAGGCACCGACGGGGAGTTCCACCATCCGCGCGGGACGCTCGGTGCCGGGGCCGGTCTCGTGCGGCCCGTCCGGGCACGACGGGTCCGGCGCCGCCGGATCGCAGGAGAACCGGCACCCGGGCACCACGGCCACCTCCGGCAGCAGCGCCGACAGCGCCCGCACCGCCGTGGACTTCGCGGTGCCCTTCTCGCCGCGCACCAGCACACCGCCGACCGCCGGCGAGACGGCGTTCAGCAGCAGCGCGAGCCGCAGGTCGTCCTGGCCGACAACGGCCGTGAAAGGGAACGGGTCGGTCACTGGTCGCCCTCCAAGTCGCCTTCCAGCTCCAGATAGGTGGCGCGCAGCCGCTCCAGCGTGTCCGCGTCCGGCTCCGCCCACAGGCCGCGGTCCGCCGCCTCCAGCAGCCGCTCGGTGATGCCGCGCAGCGCCCACGGGTTGGACTTCTTCATGAAGTCCCGGTTCTCCGGGTCGAAGACGTACTCGGCGCTCAGCTTCTCGTACATCCAGTCGTCGACCACGCCGGCCGTCGCGTCGTACCCGAACAGGTAGTCCACGGTCGCCGCCATCTCGAACGCGCCCTTGTAGCCGTGCCGCCGCATGGCCGCCATCCAGCGCGGGTTGACGACCCGCGCGCGGAAGACACGGTGGGTCTCCTCGCCCAGCGTGCGGGTCCTCACCTGGTCCGGGACGGCGCTGTCACCCACGTACGCCTCGGGGTTGGCGCCCGTCAGGTGCCGGACCATGGCGACCATGCCGCCGTGGTACTGGAAGTAGTCGTCGGCGTCGACCAGGTCGTGCTCGCGGGTGTCGACGTTCTTCGCCGCGACGGCGATCCGCCGGAAGGCGGTCTCCATGTCCCCGCGCGCCGCCCGCCCGTCGAGCCCGCGCCCGTAGGCGTAACCGCCCCACACCGCGTACACCTCGGCGAGGTCGGCGTCCGAGCGCCAGTTGCGCGCGTCGATCAGCGGCAGCAGGCCGGCACCGTAGGCCCCCGGCTTCGAGCCGAAGATCCGGGCCGTCGCCCGCCGCCGGTCGCCGTGCCCGGCGGTGTCCTCGTCCACGTGCGCCCGCACGTAGTTCGACTCGGCCGGCTCGTCCAGCTCGGCCACCGTCCGCACCGCGTCGTCGATCAGCCCGACGACGTGCGGGAACGCGTCCCGGAAGAAGCCGGAGATGCGGACGGTGACGTCGATGCGCGGGCGCCCCAGCTCCGCCGGCGGGATCACCTCGAAGCCGGTCACGCGGCGCGAGGCGTCGTCCCACACCGGGCGGCAGCCCAGCAGCGCCAGGATCTCGGCGATGTCGTCGCCCTGGGTGCGCATCGCCGAGGTGCCCCACACGGTGAGGCCCACGGACTTCGGGTAGGCGCCGGTGTCCTGGAGGTAGCGCTGCACCAGCGAGTCCGCCAGCGACTGGCCGACCTCCCAGCTGAGCCGGGAGGGGATGGCCTTGGGGTCGACCGAGTAGAAGTTGCGGCCGGTCGGCAGCACGTTCACCAGGCCGCGGGTCGGGGAGCCCGAGGGGCCCGCCGGGACGTAACCGCCGTCCAGGGCCCGCAGGATGTGCCCGATCTCGTCGGTCGTGCGGGCGAGACGCGGTACGACCTCCGTGCAGGCGAACTCCAGCACCGTCACGGCGGCGGGGAGTTCACCGCCCAGCACCTCGCGGACCAGGGGGGCGCACTCGGCTGCGGCCCAGCCGCGCGCCTCCATGCCCTCCGCCAGCCGCCGGCACAGCTGCTCCAGCAGGTCGATCGTGTCGGCGGCGCTGCGGGCCGGGCCGTCGGCCAGGTCGGTCAGCTCGGCCGGCACCTTCACCGGGGCGCCCGGTTCGGCCAGCAACTCCTTCTCGTCCAGCCCGAAACGAGCCGCGAGTGAGGCCCGCAGGCCGGGGATCGCGTTGGCCTGCCCGCCCCACACCTGCGAGGCGCGCAGCACGGCGAGGACGAGGTTCACCCGGGGTTCGCCGACCGGTCCGCCGCCGAGGATGTGCAGTCCGTCCCGGATCTGCACGTCCTTGATCTCGCACAGATAGCCGTCGATGTGCATGACGAACTCGTCGAACGCGGTGTCGTCCGGCTGCTCGTCCACGTGCAGGTCGTGGTGCAGCTCCGCCGCCTTGACCAGGGTCCAGATCTGGGCGCGGACGGCCGGGGCCTTCGCCGGATCGAGGTCGGAGACGAGGGCGTACTCGTCGAGCAGCTGCTCCAGCTTGGCCAGGTCGCCGTACGTGTCGGCGCGGGCCATCGGCGGGACCAGGTGGTCGACGACCGTGGCGTGCCCGCGCCGCTTGGCCTGGGTGCCCTCGCCGGGGTCGTTCACGATGAACGGGTAGATCAGCGGCAGGTCACCGAGCACCGCGTCCGGCGCGCAGCCGGCGCTGAGCCCGAGGCCCTTGCCCGGCAGCCACTCCATCGTGCCGTGCTTGCCCATGTGCACGACCGCGTCGGCGCCGAAGCCTCCCTCCGACGCCGGGGCCTCCAGCCACCGGTAGGCCGCCATGTAGTGGTGGGAGGGCGGCATGTCGGGGTCGTGGTAGATCGCGATCGGGTTCTCGCCGAAGCCGCGCGGCGGCTGGATCATCACGACGACGTTCCCGAACCGGAGCGACGCCAGCACGATGTCGTCACCGTCCACGTACAGGCCGCCCGGCGGCTCGCCCCACGCCTCGGTCATCGCGTCCCGCAGCCCGGGGTCCAGCTTCTCGAACCACGCCCGGTAGTCGGCCAGCGGCACCCGGGCGGGCGCGGCGGCCAGCTGTTCCTCCGTCAGCCACTCCACGTCGTGGCCACCGGCCTCGATCAGCCGGTGGATCAGCTCGTCACCGCCGGCGGGGTACTCGGTCAGGGAGTAGCCGGCGTCCCGCAGCGCGTCCAGCACCCGCACCGCGGACGCGGGCGTGTCCAGGCCCACCGCGTTGCCGACCCGGGAGTGCTTGGTCGGGTACGCGGTGAAGACCAGGGCGATCTTCTTCTCGGCGTTCGGCTTGTGCTTCAGCCGGGCGTGCCGCAGGGCGATCCCGGCGACCCGCGAGGCCCGCTCGGGGTCGGCGACGTACACCGGCACGTCGTCGGGACCCTGCTCCTTGAAGGAGAACGGGACGGTGACGAGGCGGCCGTCGAACTCCGGGATCGCGACCTGCATCGCCGCGTCCATGGGGGACAGGGCCGCGTCGGACTCCTCCCACGCGGCCCGCGAGGAGGTGAGGCACAGGCCCTGGAGGACGGGCACGTCGAGGTCGGCGAGGGCGCCGATGTCCCAGGCCTCCTCGTCGCCGCCCGCCGATGCCTGGGAGGCGTGCGTGCCGCCGGCCGCGAGGACGGTGGCCACCAGCACGTCGGCCCGCTCCAGCAGCCGGTACAGCCCGGCGTCCGCGCCGCGCAGCGAACCGCAGTACACGGGAAGGGCGTTGGCGCCCCGTGCCTCGATCGCGTCGCACAGCGTGTCCACGAAGGCGGTGTTGCCGCTCAGTTCGTGCGCCCGGTAGAAGAGGACGCCCACGGTCGGGCGGCCGGCCACGACCGGGCGGTCGCCGTGCACGCCGTACTCCGGCATGCCGCGCGGCTCCTCGAAGCCCTCACCGGTCAGCAGCACGGTGTCCGACAGGAACCTGGACAGCTCCAGCAGGTTCTCGGGCCCGCCCTCGACCAGGTACTTCAGCGCCTCGGCGACCACACCGGCCGGCACGGACGACTCGGCCATCAGCTCGGCGTCCGGGACGGCCTCGCCGCCCAGCAGCACGGTCGGGATCCCGGACGCCCGCAGCACCGCCAGCCCGTCCTCCCAGGCGCGCTTGCCGCCCAGCAGCCGTACGACGACGATGTCCGCGCCCTCGACCAGGGCCGGCAGTTCCCCGGCGACGTCGACGCGGGTCGGGTTGCCGATGCGGTAACCGGCGCCACAGGCCCGGGCCGCCAGCAGGTCCGTGTCGGCGGTCGACAACAACAACACTGTGCTCATGCGGGCGCTCCCGGTGGAATGAAAGGCAGTCCTTGCGGCGCGCCCGACTCGATGAGCCGCCAGAGCGCGTCCGTGTCAGCGTGCTGTTCGATCAGGTCGCCGAGCCGGTCGAGCTGCTCCTCGCGCAGCGCGGCGAAAGAGGTGTCCGGCGCGGGTACGAAGCGGCGGCCCGCGGCGGCGGCCACCTCGCGCAGGAAGGCCCGCCGGAAGCCGTCCGACTCCAGCGAGCCGTGCCAGTGGGTGCCCCAGGTCGGGCCGACGCGGCAGCCGTCCAGGAAGGCCTCCCCGCCGGTGACCTCGGCGACCCCGTGATGGATCTCGTACCCCTCGACCCGTTCGCCGAGGGCCTGCCCGACGGGCCGGGTGAGGGTCTTCTCGGGGGCGAAGCGGACCCGGACGGGGAGCAGGCCGAGCCCGGGGACGTGTCCGGCGCGGGACTCGACCTCGTCCTCGATGTGCTCGCCGAGCATCTGGAAGCCGCCGCAGATGCCGAGCACGGGGCGCTCCTCGGCGGCCCGCCGTACGAGCGCGTCCGCCAGTCCGCGTTCCCGCAGCCACTGGAGCGCCCGTACGGTTCCGCGCGTGCCCGGGACCACCACGAGGTCGGCGTCGGCCAGCTCCTCCGGGCGGTCCACGAAGCGCACGACGACGCCCGGTTCGGCGGCGAGGGCGTCCACGTCGGTGAAGTTGGACATCAGCGGGACCGCGCAGACGGCGACCCGCAGCACGTCCGCGCCGACCGGGGGCGTCACGGAGGACTCGCGGACGGTGCCCCGCAGGGACACTCTCAGCCCGTCCTCCTCGTCGATGCCGAGGCCGTGCCGGAAGGGCAGGACGCCGTACGTCCGCCGTCCGGTGAGCCCGTGCAGCATGTCCAGGCCCGGTTCCAGCAGCGACACGTCGCCGCGGAACTTGTTGACGAGGAACCCGGCGACCAGTTCCTGGTCCTCGGGGGAGAGCAGGGCGACGGTGCCGAAGAAGGACGCGAAGACGCCCCCGCGGTCGATGTCCCCCACCACCAGCACGGGCAGCCGCGCGTCACGGGCGATGCCCATGTTGACGATGTCCGTCCGCCGCAGGTTGATCTCGGCCGGACTGCCCGCCCCCTCACAGATCACCGCGTCATACGTGCCCCGCAACTCGGCCAGGCAGTCCAGCACCGTGCCGAGCAGCCGCTGCTGGCGCCCCCCGTGGTAGCCGCGCGCGCTCAGCTCCCCGACGGGCTTGCCGAGCAGCACCACCTGGCTGCTCTGCTCGCCACCCGGCTTGAGCAGTACGGGGTTCATGAGCGCGGTGGGCTCGACCCGGCAGGCCTGCGCCTGCATGGCCTGCGCCCGCCCGATCTCCGCGCCCTCGAGGGTGACGAACGAGTTCAGCGACATGTTCTGCGCCTTGAACGGCGCCACCTTCACGCCCTGGCGGACCAGCCAGCGGCAGATCCCGGCCGTCACGACGCTCTTGCCGGCGTCGGAGGTGGTGCCGGCGACGAGGAGACCCCCGTTCACTTCCCACGTCCCTTCATCAGGCCGCGCGCGGCGAGCGTGGTGCCGAGCGCGAGCAGGCCGACGCGGCGGGAGAGCCGTACGGCCCGGTCGATGTCGGTGACCCGGACCGGTCGTCCGGTGCCGCCGTTGAGCACGGGCCGGTGTTCCACCCGGCCGCCGTAGGAGAGCGTTCCGCCCAGCCGTACGCCGAGGGCGCCCGCGAACGCGGCCTCCACGGGACCGGCGTTGGGGCTCGGATGCCGGGAGGCGTCGGCCCGCCAGGCCCGCGCGGCACCGCGCGGATCGGGTCCGGCGAGGGTGGCGAGTACGGCGGTGAGCCGGGCCCCGGGCCAGCCGGCGACGTCGTCGAGGCGGGCGGAGGCCCAGCCGTAGCGCCGGTGGCGGGGCGACCTGTGGCCCACCATCGCGTCCAGGGTGTTGACCGCCCGGAATCCGAGCAGCCCCGGGACGCCGGCCACGGCGCCCCAGACGAGGGCGCCGACCACGGCGTCGGAGGTGTTCTCGGCGACCGACTCGACCACGGCCCGGGCGATGCCGTCGGCGTCGAGCGCCTGCGGGTCCCGGCCGCACAGGTGGGGCAGCCGGGCCCGGGCGGCGTCGACGTCCCCGGCCTCCAGCGCGCGCCCGACGGTGCGCGCCTCGCGGGCGAGCGAGGTGCCGCCGACGACGGCCCAGGTGGCGGCGGCGGTCAGCGCGGCGGAGACGGCGGGACGGGGGCGTGCGGCGCGTGCGGCCGACGCGCCCAGCGCGACGGCGCCGCCGGCGCACACGACGGTGTGCAGGGCACCCCAGCCGCGGTGGTCGTGCCACAGGGCGCGTTCCACGGCTCCGGCCGCCCGGCCGAACGCGGCGACCGGATGCCCGCGGCGCGGATCGCCGAGGAGCAGGTCACCGAGGAGGCCGGCGGCGGCGCCGTACGCGTATGTGCGATCGGCACCCATCGGCTCAGCCGGCCGTGGGGAGGGGAGCGGTCCGGGTACGGGTCCTCGCTGGGCAGCCGAGCATGTCGCTGTAGGTCCTCACTCAGGGTGTCCGCGCCCTGGTTCGACGTGAATCGGCGGCGAGAGTTCCTGGCTCCCGGGGATCGCTCCCCGGTGACAGTGGCGGGACCGCGCCGGATTCGCACCGGCTTCCTCTTCTGCCGCCGTAGATGGCCTGGGCAGTCCACCACGCACCCGGAAGGGCCGTCAACTTGCCGTTGACCTGCGTGGGGAGAGTGTGCCGATCCCCACACCTCGCGGGATGTGCGGGCCGGGCGGGGACATGACGGAGGCTCCCCCGCACGACCGGTGCGGGGGAGCCTGTGAGGGAGTCCGGGTCAGGCCTTGGCCACGACCAGGTGGATGCCGTACGCCACCGCAGCCGCGCAGGCCGCGAAGCAGAGGTAGGCGCCGGTGACGGCGAGGCCGGCGGTGCCGCCCTGCGCAACGGCCTTCTCGCGCCGGTTCAGGCCCGCGATGCCGATGGTGAACAGGGTCACCAGGCCCACGGTGGCCACGAGGCTCACTCCGAAGACGGAGCCGAGGGCCGCCCAGTCGATCTTCATGGGGATGCTTCCTTCGGTAACCGGGGTGACCGGGCTCAGACGGTGGCGGCCGGGGCTGCCGGGGGAGCGGGCTCGGCGGCCGGGGCCGGGCTGGTGGCCTGCCGCGGGAAGGTGAGGTCCAGGTCGATGGCGACCGGGCCGGCCGGGGGCGGGGTGACGGCGGCGATGGCGGTGGTGACCACACCGGCCGGCTCGCCGGTCTCGTGCACCACGTTCGTGTGGTCCACGACCTCGCGGCGGGAGAACTTCCAGATCGCGGCGCTGGAGGCGACGAGGAAGACGGCGACGGCGGCGGTGCCCCAGTCACCGAGGTCGGTGACGGACTCGGCACCCGCGCCGACCAGCGCGGCGGCCGGGAGGGTGAGCGCCCAGGCGACGAACATGCGGGTCGCGGTGGACCAGCGGACCACACCGCCCTTGCGGCCGAGGCCCGCGCCCATCACCGAGCCGGAGACGACGTGGGTGGTGGAGAGGGAGAAACCGAGGTGGGCGGAGGCCAGGATGGCGGTCGCGGCGCTGGTCTGGGCGGCGAAGCCCTGGCGCGGCTCCAGGTCGGTCAGGCCCTTGCCCATGGTGCGGATGATGCGCCAGCCGCCGATGTAGGTGCCGAGCGCGATGGCCAGGCCGGCGGAGAGGATCACCCAGGTGGGAGGGTTGGAGCCGGGGGCGATGGAGCCGCCCGCGACGAGGGCGAGGGTGATGATGCCCATCGTCTTCTGGGCGTCGTTGGTGCCGTGGGCCAGGGAGACCAGGCCGGCGGAGGCGATCTGGCCGGCGCGGTAGCCCTTGCGGGTGGCCTCGCCGTCGGCGATGCCGCCGATGCCGTAGGAGAGCCGGGTGGCCAGCAGCGAGGCGAGGCCCGCCACGATCGGCGCGGCGACCGCCGGGAGCAGCACCTTGGTGACCAGGACGTCACCGTGGACGGCACCGAAGCCGGCGGAGGCGACGGTGGCGCCGACGAGGCCGCCCATCAGGGCGTGCGAGGAGCTGGAGGGCAGGCCCACCAGCCAGGTCAGCAGGTTCCAGAGGATCGCGCCGACCAGGGCGGCGAAGATGACCTCGGGACGGATGCCGCCCTCGTCGACGAGCCCCTTGGAGATCGTGTTCGCGACCTCCACGGAGAGGAAGGCGCCCACAAGATTGAGTGCGGCGGACAGGGCCACCGCGATCTTGGGCTTCAGGGCGCCTGTGGAGATGGTGGTGGCCATCGCGTTGGCGGTGTCGTGGAAACCGTTCGTGAAATCGAACGCGAGAGCGGTTACCACCACTATCGCGAGGATCAGCGAGAAGCTTTCCATTTACCCAGGCAATCGTTCGAGGTCATTGGCGGGTCGAACGTAAGCAACCTGGGTGAACGGAAGATGAACTGGGACCGGCATGAGAGTGACTGTCGGACGGGTTCGGTGTGCCGCTCGGCCCGGCCGCCCCAGACGCCCCTTGGCTGCCGGCCGCGTGCCGACGTCCGCAGCCGGCTCAGGGAGCCGTCGAAGAGATTCTGGTCACCCGGCAGCGCGCCCCCGATGCCGTACTGCCAGAACGTCCAGCACCGCCGGCCGCCCGGCAGCGCACCCGGCCGTGCGGTGCCGTGCCGGGCGATCCACGACGGGTGCGAGGCGGAGAAGGCGCGGCTGTCGCCGGTGCACAGCTTCCACCACGGGTTCGTGGTGTGGATCACCGGACGGCGGCCGGTCCGTCGCCTGACCTGGTCGCTGAACGACCGGATCCAGCCGACCGTCCGCGCCTTGCCCAGGCCGTAGCACCTGTGCCGGGTGCTGTACGGGTTGTACTCGATGTCCAGCGCCGGCGGCAGCGTCCAGCCGTCCGCCCGCCGCCGTGGTGCACGAAGTACGCGGCCTGCCGGGCGCCGGAGCAGCGGTCCGGCAGGGCGAAGTGGTACGCGCCCCGGACCAGGCCCGCCGTGCGCGCACCGGTGTACTGCCGGGAGAAGCAGGGATCGCGGTACGCCGTGGACTCGGCCGCCTTGACGTACACGAACCGCGCCCCTCGCCCGGGCGGCCGGCCGGGCGACCCGCTTGGGCTCCTCCCGGCACGGCTCGCGACGAGAACTGGCCGGCCGCCCCCGGGGCAGCGGGCCGGCTGGCAGGATCGCCGCATGGCTGAACTGCGGCGGAACCCGGCGGACGCGCAAGACACCCGGCCGGAAGAGACACGCCTGTGGACGGAACTGGTCGCGACGGCACGCCGGACCGTCGCCGACGGACTCGTGGTCGGCACCTCCGGCAACGTCTCCGCGCGTCTCGGGGACCTCGTGCTGGTCACCCCGACGGGCGTCCCCTACGACCGGCTCACCCCCGGCGACATCACCGGCGTCGACCTCACCGGCCGCCAGGTGCTGGGCAGCCTGGCACCGACCAGCGAACTGCCCATGCACCTCGCCGTCTACCGCACCACCGACGCCCGGGCCGTCGTCCACACCCACGCCGTGCACGCCACCGCCGTCTCCACGCTCGTGCCCGCGCTCCCGCTGATCCACTACATGGCCGGCGCCCTCGGCGGCCCCGTCCGGGTCGCCCCCTACGCCACCTACGGCACCGACGAGCTGGCCGAGCACATGCTCCGCGCCCTCGACGGCCGCTCCGGCTGCCTGCTCCGCAACCACGGCACGATCACGTACGGCGCCACCCTCGACCAGGCCTACGACCGCACCGCCCAGCTGGAGTGGATGTGCCGCCTGTGGCTCACGGCGTCCTCCGTGCCGGGCCTGACACCTTCCCTGCTGTCGGAGGCACAACTGGCCGAAGCCGGGGAACGCTTGAAGGGGTACGGCCAACGGAGGTGACCCCTTGCCACCCAGCTCCGCACCACGCCCACCGGACAGGACCCCCCGCACCCCGACCGTCGGCACGCCCCCGTCCCGCCTTCTCCGGCTCCGCCGCGGCTTCAAGAGCCGGGCCCTCCGGTTCCGCCGCGCCGCGGCAGGCCGGTCGCGACCGGCCCGGCCGCCCTGGTTCCGGCGCGGTTCCGGGGGCCGGCTGCGGTCGGCTCGGCCGCCTCGGCCCCGGCGCGGCTCCGCGGGCCGGTTGCCCTGGTTCCGCCGCGCGTCGGGAGACCGGCTCCCCTTCATCCGCCACGGCGGTGCTCGGCCACGGCGTACGGGGCCGGCGGCGGGCCGGGTCGCAACACCCCGGAACGCACCCCGGGTCGCACCGCCCCGGACCTCACCCCCGCCCACCGCTCCGCTGGCCGGTGGCGCACACCGCCCCGACACTGGACCCGTGCGCACCGTCAGAGCGACCGCCACCGCCCTCACCGCCGCCGTCGCCGCCGGCCTGGCCTCCGTGGCCGCCGGACGGCTCGCCAGCGACGCCGCGCTGAAGGCGCCGGCGGGCCGCCCCCTGCCCACCGAGCCCCGTCTCACCGTGCACGGCACGGACGCCGGCCGGATCACGCTGACCCGCGACCTGGCCACCCTGCGCCCCGGCACCTACGGCCTCGCCGGCAACGGCAGCCACGCGGTCGTCGGCCCCGTCCTGGAGGCGCCCCGGCACACCGCCGACACCGTCGTACGCCGCCTGGAACGCGTCACCCACGGCACCTTCGCCCCCGGCGACGCGGTGTGGCTCACCCCCAACCTGTACGTCGGCAACCCGGGCACCGCCCTCGGTCTCGACCACACCGACGTCGACCTGCCCGGCGAACTCGGCCCGCTGCCCGCCTGGTTCCTGCCCGGCCACCGGGACACCTGGGTGATCGCCGTGCACGGCCTCGGCACCACCCGCGAGCAGGCCCTGAACGTCATGGGCTTCCTGCAGGGCCGCAGCCTGCCGGTCCTCGCCCTCGCCTACCGCGGCGACCTCGGCGCCCCACGCCCGCCGGACGGGCTGAACCACCTGGGCGAGACCGAGTGGCGCGACGTCGACGCGGCGATCCGCTACGCCGTCGGCCGCGGCGCCCGCCGGGTCGTCCTGCTCGGCTGGTCCACCGGCGCCACCATGGCCCTGCACGCCGCCGGGCACTCCACCGTCCGCGAGCGCATCGCCGGACTCGTCCTCGACTCGCCGGTGCTCAGCTGGCAGGCCACACTGCGCGCCCTGGCCACGGCCCGCCACACGCCCCGGCCGCTGCTGCCGCTCGCGGTCCGGGCCGCGCAGGGCCGTGCCGGGCTGCACACCGGCCGCGTCACCGAGGACACCGGACCGGCCCTGCTCCGTGTCCCCACCCTGCTCATCCACGGCCCGGACGACCAGGTCGCCCCCTGGCAGTTCTCCCGCCGGCTCGCCCGGCGCCGCGCCGACCTCGTCGCCCTGCACACCGTGCCGGGGGCCCCGCACGCGGCGATGTGGAACGCGGACCCCGGAGAGTACGAGGAACAACTGCGCCGGTTCCTGACCCCGCTGATGTGACCCCCGGTGCCGGGGCGCGGCCTGCCCCGGCCCGAACCGTTCCGCTTGTGGCCGTACGACTGGCCGGAACACGTCCTCCCGAGCGCCCTGTCACCCCGTGCGTTGGCCACCCCCGTCGCCCCCCGTGACATTCCGTTTGGGTTTTCGGACCATCAACCGGAAGACTGCACCCGTGACGTCCCGTATCCCGCGCGACTCCAGGCTCCGCCTCGTCCGACCACGACCCCTGGCCGCCGCCCCCAGAGCTGTGAACCAGCGGCGCCCGCGCCGCGCCGCACCCCGGCCGCCGGAGGGCACGCCCGCACCCGCCGAACTGGCCGGAATGGCCCGCACCGGCCTGGCCGGCGCGGTCCGCGTGGCCCGCTGGGCGGACGCCGCCCTCGGCCCCGGCCGGGACGGCGCCACCGCCGACGGCAAGGCCACGCTCTCCGAGGCCACCGCGGAACGCGCCGCCACCGACCTGGGACTGAGCGCCGCTCAGATCCGCGCCGACTGGGACACCGCCCGCCTCGCCGGGCTCATCGAGGTGCACGGCGACGACGCCCGCCCCGGCTGGCGTCTGCGCGCGTGGGACCGCGACGACAGTGCCGTCCTGCGCGGCTGGGTCGCCCTCTTCGACGCCTGGTCGCTCGCCTGCCCGGAACCCGACGCGCACGAGCCCGCCGCCGTCGCCGAGGTCGTCTCGGCCATGCCCCAGGTGCTCTCCTTCCTCCAGCTGTCCGCCGGTCCCGTCCCGGTCGAGCAGCTGCTCGACCTGCTCCAGCAGCGGGTCACCGAACTGCGCACCGAACGCTGCGAGGTGTCCTACGAGCCCGGCACCGGCCGGCCCGCCGGATCCCCCGTCCCGGCGGATCCCGCCCCCGCCGTCGACGCCTCCCTCGCCCCGCTCCTCGACTGGGCGCTGCGGGCCCTCGCCTCCGTCGGCGCCCTCACCTACGGCGCCGGCCAGGCCACCCTCACCCCGCTGGGCAGTTGGGCGGTGTGGGTCAAGCTGGAGCAGATCTGCGTGGCCGCGCAGAGCCCGGCCGGCAACATCGAGCAGTCGGCCGAGGACATGCTCCGCGGCTGCGCCCAGCTCCGCCCCAACGCGGCCCGCGCCGAGTACCGCGCCTGGCTCGCCGCCCGCCCCGTCGGCAGCGCCGTCACCGAGCTGATCCACGCCGCCCGCGGCGACGACGCCCTGCTGCGCGGCCTGGCCTTCGAGGCGCTGCGCGTCGTCGGCGCCCCCGCCGAGCCGGACGTGCGGGCCGTCGTGGACGAGCCCGCCCTGCGGCCGTACGCCCTGCTCTGGCTCGCCGAGCACGACGGTGTCGACCCGGAGGACGCCCATGAGGTCCTCACCCGCGAGGAGGCCACCTGGCTGTGGGTGGACACCGCCGCCGCCGTCGCCGACCACGGCGAGGCGCCGATGCTGGTCCGGCATCTGGAGTCCGCGGTGCAGCCCACCGTCCCCCGGCTGCTCGACGAGGTCCGCGCCGTCGGCCACCCCCGCACCGTGCAGGTCCTGGTCGCGCTCGCCGCCGCCCACCCCGACCCGGCCCTGGCCAAGGCCGTGCGCCGGGCCGCGTTCCAGGTGCACACCGGCAGGTGAGCGGAGCGGCGCCGGGTCAGACGCCGATCTCGGGGGCGTACGTGCCGAAGCTCCAGACGTTGCCCTCGGTGTCCCGGGCGAGGTAGTCCCGCGAGCCGTACTCCTGGTCCGTCGGCGGCATCAGGATCTCCACGCCGTGCGCCACGGCCCGCTCGTGGTGGGCGTCCACATCGTCCACCACGACGTACACCCCGGCGGGCCCGCCGTCCCTCAGCGCCGTGTCGAAGACGCCGCCGCGGCCCCTGGAGCCGATCATCACCGCGCCGTTGCCCTGGACCAGCTCGGCGTGCAGCACCGTGCCGTCCACCGTCTCGTACACCGACAGCTCGGTGAAGCCGAGGGCCTCCGTCAGCTGTCTGATCGCCGCCTTCGCGTCCACGTACAGCAGCGTGGGGCAGATGCCCGGCCGTGCGCCGCCCGTGCCCGCCATGCCGACCACTCCTTCGCGCATAGCTTCCGGTGCCTCCGAGTGTCGCAGGCACCCCCGGCAACGCCCCGGGCCGAGCGGCCCGCGCGCCGGCGCCGCCCGGCCACCCGGACGGGCGACGGACCGGCCCCGCCGGCGCCCCGGCACCCCCGCCCGGCCCCCGGATGCGGGCTACGCTCGCGCCCGGTCCATGGCCGGGAACAGCGGAAAGGGGGGCCGAGGTGGCGGCTCCATCCCACCGGACCCGTCCGTCCCGAACCGTCCCCGAGTACCCCCGGGAGGCCGCCGAGGCCCCGCGAACCGCCGGGCGGGACCGCGCGGCCCCCGCTTCCCGCCACCCCGCCGCCCGCCCCGTCCCACCGCTTCGGACGGTGCCGCCGTACGCCCGCCGGGTCTGCGGTCTCCTTCTCGCGTTCTGCCTCCTCGTGGTGGCCCATCACCTGCGGCCCGCCCCCTACGGCGACCGCCTGACGACCTCCGCGCGCGTGGCGCGGCAGCCGCGCGGCGGGCCCTGGACGCCGAGCGCGCGGGGGAGCGCCGTGGCCGCCCGTGACGCCCGTACCGGCGCCGTCCGCTGGCGGTACGCGCGGGTGGGGCACCGGCCGGCCGCCGTGCTCTCCGCCCGCGCGGAGGTGATCGCGCTCTGGGAGGACGGGCTGCTCACGGACACCGACGGCCGCTCCGTGCGCTGGCACCGCGCCCTGCCGGACGCGGCCGAGTGGCTCCCCGCCCAGGGCGGCACCGGCGTCCTGCGCCCCCTCGGCCGGGGCATCCTCGGGGTCGTCACCCCGCACCGCGTCACCGCGTACCGCATCGCCGACGGCGACCTGCGCTGGGTGCTGCCCGCCCACGAGGGCTGCGCCTTCCGGCCGCGCGGCGCCGTACGGCGGGGCGCGGCCCTGCTGCTCGCCCAGCCGTGCGCGCACACCGCCTGGACCGGGCAGCTCGTCGCCCTGGACGACCGGGGCCGGATCACCCCCGGCCGCACCCCGCTCGGCAACGGCCTCCCGCGCCGGGGCCCTCACGCGGACGTAGGAAAACCGCTTGCCCGGCCCCGTTAGACTTGGCCCATGGCCATTCTCCTCGCGCATTAGACGGCGGGAACGTCCGCAGCCGCCCACCCGCCAATCCCGTACGCCCTGGAGTCTGTCCGTGATTTCCGCCTCCGGTATCGAGCTGCGCGCCGGTGCGCGCGTCCTCCTCGAGAACGCCACCTTCCGTGTCGCCAAGGGCGACCGCATCGGTCTCGTCGGCCGCAACGGCGCCGGCAAGACCACCCTCACCAAGTGCCTGGCCGGTGAGGGCGTCCCCGCCGGGGGCACGATCACCCGCTCCGGCGAGGTCGGCTACCTGCCGCAGGACCCCCGCACCGGTGACCTGGACGTCCTCGCCCGCGACCGCATCCTGTCCGCGCGCGGCCTCGACATACTGATCCGCAAGATGCGCGACAACGAGCAGCGCATCGCCAACGGCCAGGGCGCCACCCGCGAGAAGGCCCTCAGGCAGTACGAGCGCCAGGAGACCGAGTTCCTCACCAAGGGCGGGTACTCCGCCGAGGCCGAGGCCGCCACCATCGCCGCCGCGCTGAACCTGCCCGACCGGGTGCTCGGCCAGCCGCTGCACACCCTCTCCGGTGGCCAGCGCCGCCGTATCGAACTGGCCCGGATCCTGTTCTCGGACGCGGACACCCTGCTGCTCGACGAGCCGACCAACCACCTCGACGCCGACTCGATCGTCTGGCTGCGCGACTACCTGAAGACCTACCGCGGCGGCTTCATCGTGATCTCCCACGACGTCGACCTGGTCGAGACGGTCGTCAACAAGGTGTTCTACCTGGACGCCAACCGCTCCCAGATCGACGTCTACAACATGGGCTGGAAGCTGTACCAGCAGCAGCGCGAGGCCGACGAGAAGCGCCGCAAGCGCGAGCGCGCCAACGCCGAGAAGAAGGCCGCCGCGCTGCACTCGCAGGCCGACAAGATGCGCGCCAAGGCCACCAAGACGGTCGCCGCGCAGAACATGGCCCGCCGCGCGGACAAGCTGCTGTCCGGACTGGAGGCGGTCCGCCAGTCCGACAAGGTCGCCAAGCTGCGCTTCCCCGACCCCTCGCCCTGCGGCAAGACCCCGCTGATGGCCGAGGGCCTGTCGAAGTCGTACGGCTCGCTGGAGATCTTCACCGACGTCGACCTGGCCATCGACCGGGGCTCCCGGGTCGTCATCCTCGGCCTCAACGGCGCCGGCAAGACGACACTGCTGCGTCTGCTCGGCGGGGTCGAGAAGCCGGACACCGGTCAGGTCGTCCCCGGTCACGGCCTCAAGCTCGGCTACTACGCGCAGGAGCACGAGACCCTCGACCCCGAGCGCACGGTCCTGGAGAACATGCGCTCGGCCGCCCCCGACATGGACCTGGTCGAGGTCCGCAAGGTGCTCGGCTCGTTCCTGTTCTCCGGCGACGACGTCGACAAGCCCGCCGGTGTCCTCTCCGGCGGTGAGAAGACCCGGCTGGCCCTCGCCACGCTCGTCGTCTCCTCGGCGAACGTGCTGCTCCTGGACGAGCCGACCAACAACCTCGACCCGGCCAGCCGCGAGGAGATCCTCGGCGCCCTGCGCACGTACAAGGGCGCGGTCGTCCTCGTCACCCACGACGAGGGCGCCGTCGAGGCACTCCAGCCGGAGCGGATCATCCTGCTCCCGGACGGCGTCGAGGACCTGTGGGGTTCCGACTACGCGGACCTCGTCGCCCTGGCGTGATCGAAAGTCTGATCCACTGAGTATGGATCATTCGGCCGATCCGTGATCCACCATCTGTGTGAGATCTCCTCGTATCGAGGTGTGTCGTACACGGATTTTCCGGCCGATCCCCCGGCAGTCGGGGGATCGGCCGTTTCGCGTCTCTGACCTGGCACTTCGCGAATCCACCCGTTCGGACCCACGAACGCCACCGCTCGGATTGTCTGATTCCGATTGTGGGGACCGACTCCTGTCGTCACAACGATGTCGCACGGACCTTGCCGAATGGGTGGCCATCACGCCCGGAAGGGGTGATCATGAGGAGACCAGAGCGCACTTCCCATGAGGAGGCACGGGTGGCCGAGACTCTGAAGAAGGGCAGCCGGGTGACCGGCGCCGCGCGCGACAAGCTCGCGGCAGACCTGAAGAAGAAGTACGACTCCGGTGCGAGCATCCGGGCGCTGGCCGAGGAGACCGGCCGCTCGTATGGCTTCGTGCACCGGATGCTCAGTGAGTCGGGTGTCACGCTGCGTGGACGCGGCGGGGCCACCCGGGGCAAGAAGGCCGCATCGTCCTGACGTCGGGCGGCCCATCGGCTTCGATGGTGGCCACCCGGTCGGCGGACTGACCGGCCGGGTGGTTACTGTGCAGTCACTTAGCTCTGCTCTGCTGACCGCACCCATCGGAGGCGCCCCATGGCTTCGCCCGACCAGGACCTCGCTCCAGTACTCGACAAGGACGGCGTACGGCTCACCGTCGACGACGCGCTCGCCACGGTGACGCTGACCAACCCGGCCAAGCGCAACGCGCAGAGCCCCGCTCTGTGGCGGGCGCTGGCCGAGGCCGGTCAGCTGCTGCCGGGCTCCGTCCGGGTGGTCGTGCTGCGCGGCGAGGGCAGGTCCTTCTCCGCCGGGCTGGACCGGCAGATGTTCACCCCGGAGGGGATTGAGGGCGAGCCGTCCTTCATGGAACTCGCGCGCCGTGACGACGCCGGGCTCGACGCGACCATCGCCGAGTACCAGGAGGCGTTCACCTGGTGGCGGCGGAACGACATCGTGTCCATCGCCGCCGTCCAGGGCCATGCCATCGGCGCCGGCTTCCAGCTCGCGCTCGGCTGCGACCTCCGGGTCGTCGCCGAGGACGTGCAGTTCGCCATGCGCGAGACCAGCCTCGGACTCGTCCCCGACCTGACCGGCACCCACCCGCTGGTGAGCCTCGTCGGATACGCCCGCGCGCTCGAGATCTGCGTGACCGGACGGTTCGTCGGGGCAGAGGAGGCGGTGACGAGCGGCCTGGCCAACCTCGCCGTGCCCGCGGCGGAACTCGACGCGGCGGTGCGGGACCTGGCCGCGGCGGTGCTGGCCGCGCCGCGGGACGCCGTGGTGGAGACCAAGGCGCTGGTGCGGGGTGCGCAGGACCGGGACTACGACACCCAGCGCGCCGCCGAGCGCGCCGCACAGACCCGCCGCCTGCGAGACCTGGCCGGCCTCGGCGAATAACCCCACACGCGCGTGACGGTCGTACCACCGCCGCCGGCACCGGCCGGCTCCGGTACGGCGTCCGGGCCGCCGGGCCGATCCACGGTCCGGCGGTCCGCCGCCATCGGGTGCTAGAACCCGTGCATCATGCCCCCGTCGACGGGCACCATGAGGCCTGTCAGATAGGACGCGGCCGGGGACAGCAGGAACGCGGCCACCTTGCCGAACTCCTCCGGGGTCCCGTACCGGCGCAGCGGGATCCGCGACTCGTTCGCCGTCCGGGTGGCCTCGGGGTCCGCGGACAGGGCGTCGAGTTCACGCACCCGGTCCGTGTCGATCCGCGACGGCAGCACCCCCACCACCCGGATCCCGCGCGGCCCCAGCTCGTCCGCGAGCGACTTGGCGAATCCCGCGAGCCCGGGCCGCAGGCCGTTGGAGATGGTCAGCCCCGGGATGGGCTCGTACACCGACCCCGACAGCACGAACCCGATGACACCGCCCGCCGCCAGCTCGGCCGCCGCCGCGCGGGCCAGGCGTACCGCACCGAGGAACACCGACTCGAACGCGCCGCGCCACTGCTCGTCGGTGTTGTCGGCGACGAACCCCGGCGCCGGCCCGCCCACGCTCACCAGCACCCCGTGGAAGCCGCCGAAGTGCTCGCGTGCGGCGGCGATCAGCCGCTCGGCGGCGTCCGGGTCGGCGTTGTCCACGGCCACGCCCACCGCGTTCGGGCCCAGAGCCGCGGCGGCGTCGGCGACCCGCTGCCCGTCCCGGCCGGTGATGACCACCTTCGCCCCGTCGGCGACGAGTTCCCGCGCGGCGGCGTTGCCCAGCCCGCGCGTGGCTCCGGTGACGACATACACCCGGTCCTTCAGTCCAAGATCCATGGCCCCTATCCTGCCTCGTCGGCCCCGAACAGGGTGAGGGCGGTGTTGACCAGACCGACGTGACTGAACGCCTGCGGGTAGTTGCCCAGCTGGCAGCCGTCCACCGGGTCGTACTCCTCGGCCAGCAGACCCACGTCGTTGCACAGGCCCACCAGCCGGTCGAACAGCTCCCGCGCCTCCGTCGTCCGGCCGATCCGGTGCAGCGCGTCGGCCAGCCAGAACGAACAGGCCACGAAGGCGCCCTCGGCGCCGGGCAGCCCGTCGACCCGCGAGCCCGAGTCCTCCGTGTCGTAGCGGCGCAGCAGGCCGCCGTGCCCGAGGCCGTCGCGGATCGCGTCGACCGTGCCGACGACCCGCGGATCGTCCGGCGGCAGGAACCCGACGCGGGGGATGAGCAGCAGCGCGGCGTCGAGTCCGCGGGAGCCGTAGTACTGGGTGAAGGTGTTCCGCTCCCGGTCGAAGCCCCTCTCGCACACCTCCCGGTGGACCTCGTCGCGCAGTGCGCGCCAGCCCTCCAGGTCGCCGCGCAGCTCCGGGTGCCGCTCCATGGTCCGCACGGCCCGGTCGAAGGCCACCCACACCATGACCTTGGAGTGCACGAAGTGGCGCCGGCCGCCCCGCACCTCCCACAGGCCCTCGTCCGGCTGCCGCCACGCCGACGCCAGGTACCTCATCAGCGCACGCTGCAAGGCCCACATGTGCGGCTTGGTGGGCAGGCCGGAGCCGCGGGCCAACGACAGCGAGTCCATCACCTCGCCGTACACGTCCAGCTGGAGCTGGTCGACGGCGCCGTTGCCGGTCCGCACGGGCGAGGAGCCGGCGAACCCGGGCAGCCACGGCAGTTCCGTCTCCGGCAGCCGCCGCTCGCCCGCGACGCCGTACATGATCTGGAGGTCGGCCGGGTCACCGGCGACCGCGCGCAGCAGCCAGTCCCGCCAGGCCTCGGCCTCCTCCTGGTAGCCCGCGGTGAGCAGCGAGCCGAGGGTGAGGGTGGAGTCGCGCAGCCAGCAGTAACGGTAGTCCCAGTTGCGCACACCGCCCGGCTGCTCGGGCAGCGACGTGGTCGCCGCGGCGACGATCCCGCCGGTCGGGGCGTAGGTGAGAGCCTTGAGGGTGATCAGCGACCGGACGACCGCGTCCCGGTGGGGGCCGTCGTAGCGGCACCGCCGTGCCCACCGCCGCCAGGCGGTGACGCTGTGCTCCAGCGCCTCGTACGGGTCGATCAGCCGCGGGCGTTTCTCGTGCGAGGGGTGCCAGGTGAGCACGAACGCGATCCGCTCGCCCTCCTCGACGGTGAACCGCGCGTGCGTGGCGTGGTCCTCGCCCCAGGCGTCCACGGCAGGCTCGGTGCGCAGCCAGACGGAGTCCGGGCCCGCGACGGCCACCCGGTGACCGTCGGCACGCCGCATCCACGGCATGGCCGACCCGTAGTCGAAGCGGAGGCGGAGCGTGCTGCGGACGGTGACCCGGCCGCTGAGGCCCTCCACGATCCGTACGACGTCGGGGGCGCGATCGCGGTGCGGCATCAGGTCGGTGACCCGCACCGTGCCGTCGGCGGTCTCCCACTCGGTGTCGAGGACGAGGGTGTCGGACCGGTAGGCGCGGCGGGTGCAGACGTCCGCCCCCTCGGGAGCGATACGCCAGTGGCCGTGGGTCTCGTCGCCCAGCAGCCGGGCGAAGCAGGCGCCGGAGTCGAAGCGGGGCAGACACAGCCAGTCGACCGAGCCGTCCCGCCCGATCAGGGCCGCGCTCTGCTCGTCGCCGATGAGGGCGTAGTCCTCGATGCGCGCGTTCACGGAATGCGGCTTCCCGGTGGGCCAGGGGGCCAACCAGGTGGTGCGCCGGCGGGGTGAGGCTTCCCGGTGGTCGCAGCGCCCCGGTGGTCGCAGCGCCCCGGTGGGCGGAGAGCCCGGTGGGCGGAGGCCGCCTCAGACCGTGGCCGGTTCGCTCTCCTCAGGCCTCGGCTCGGCCGCGGCCTCCTCCCGGTCGCGGATCTCGCGCCGGACCAGGAACCACCAGCCGACCGGTACGGCCGCCGCGAACAGCCACCACTGGATCATGTAGGCATAGTTCAGCGGGGCGTCCTCGCTGCCCGGGTCGGAGATCTGTTCGGGGGAGCCGCCCCGTGCCGCGGGCGCGGTCTGCTCGACGTAACCGCCCAGTACCCGCGCGCCCAGGCGGTGCGCCTCCTCCGCGCTGTTGATCAGCATGATCTGCCGGTCGGGGAGGCCCTCGACGTTCTTGATGCCGCTCGCCGCGGTCGTCTCGTCGGCCTTCAGCCGTCCGGTGATCGTGGTCCGGCCGGCCGGCGGAGCGGGGATCTTCGGGAACGCGGTCTGCACGCCGTTCGCGGGGATCCAGCCGCGGTTGACGAGCAGCACCCTGCCGTCCGTGAGCACCAGGGGGGTCAGGACGTGGAAACCGACCTCACCGTCGGAGCTGGTGCGCCGCCGGACCACGACCTGCCTGGCGGTGTCGAAGGTGCCGGTGGCGGTGACCGTGCGGTACTTCTCGGTGCGGGTCACGGCGTGCCCGGGAGACGTGAGCCGCTCGACCGGGACCGGTTCGGCGTGCAGCGCGGCGGAGACGAGGTCGTTGCGGGCGGTGCGCTCCTGGTACCGGTGCTGCTGCCAGAAGCCCAGCTCGATCATCGTCGGGATCAGCGCGATCGCGACGACGGTGAGGATCACCCACTGGCGGGACAACAGGAAGCGGTAGCGGTGCACCCCACGACGGTACCTCCGGGCCGCGGGGTGCAATCAGGCGGGTACCGGGTCACACCCGGTCGACGATGCCCGCGTTTCCCTCGGCGCGGGCGCAGTGCGCGCCGCAGTACCAGTGCCCCTCGACCTCGACGCCCTGGCCGATGATCTGCACGCGGCAGTGCTCGCAGATCGGGGCCATGCGGTGGATCGCACAGGAGAAGCAGTCGAAGACGTGCACCGCGCCCTGCGCGTGCACCTCGAAGGTCATTCCGTAGTCATTGCCGCAAACTTCACATGTCGCCATGCGCCACAGGGTGAGCCGTCGCCGATCCGCGGGCGAGCGGGCACCGGGTGAGTCGTGCGGCAATCACCCGTTCGTACGGTGAGCCGCCGGGGTGGGGGTCCACCGGCGGGCCCGCCGCCCGGCCGGTTCACCCGTCGGCGGGCTCGACGTCTCCGAGCAGCTGTCCGAACGCGGCCTCGTCCACGACCGGCGTGCCGTACTGCCGGGCCTTGACCGTCTTCGAGGTGCCCGAGTCGGGGTCGTTGGTCACCAGCAGGCTGGTCAGCCGGGAGATGCTGGTGGCGACGTGCAGTCCGGCCTCGACGGCCCGGTCCTCCAGCAGTTCGCGCTCGGTGGACGTGTCACCCGAAAAGGCTACCCGCATGCCCTGTTTGAGGCGTTTGCCTTCCTCGTAGCGACCCGGGTTCGGATGCGGGCATACGGGGCGTTTGCGGGAGGGGCGCCAACTGCCGGACGGGTAGCCGCCGTAGCCGCCCGAGGCCTGCCGGGGCACGGACCGGTCCGACCACTCGGTCAGCGGCCGGCACTCCAGCAGCGGCAGCCGTACGCCGCCCGCCGCCGCGGCCCGCAGGCTGGGCCGGAACGCCTCCGCCAGCACGCGCGCGTCGTCCAGCGCGTGGTGCGCCCGCTGCTGCACCACCCCGAAGTGCGCCGCCAGCGACTCCAGCTTGTGGTTGGGCAGCGGCAGGCCCAGCTCCTTGGAGAGGGCGATGGTGCACAGCCGTTGCCGCACCGGCGCCTGGCGCCGCACGCGCGCGTACTCGCGGGCGATCATCTGCCAGTCGAAGACGGCGTTGTGCGCCACGAGTACCCGGCCGTCCAGGCGGGCCGCGAACTCCTCGGCGATGTCCCCGAACAACGGCGCGCCCTCGAGCACGTCACTCGTCAGACCGTGTATCCACACCGGCCCCGGATCGCGCTCCGGGTTGACCAGCGTGTACCAGTGGTCCTCGACCTCGCCGCGCCCGTCCAGCCGGTACACGGCCGCGGAGATGATGCGGTCGTCGCGGGCCAGACCGGTGGTCTCCACGTCAACGACCGCGTAACCCTGCGGATACGCGGCCGGCCACGGGGTGGAGGAGGACACTGCGGTCGCACGGTCTTCGAGCATGGTTCATGAGGATACGGGCCACGACTGACAGCACCCTCCGTCAGGTACCGGCCGTGCCGCACGGGCTCGCCCCCCGCGCACACGCTCGCACCGCAACGACGAGCACACCCCCGCACGTTCGGTCCGCGCCCACGACGGCTTCCCGACACCACCACCGGGCTCCGCACGGCGGCCGGTACGGCCGCATACGGGGCCGGCAACGCGTGCTTCCCTGCGACGCCTTCACCCGCGCGGACACGATCGCCCCGTCCGCCCATCGCCCCGCCGCCCCGAGGGCCCGCACCCGGGCAGGGGGGATATGCCCCCTTTGGTCCCTCGGCCCGCTCCGGTCGGGGCCCTTGCGGCCCCAGGGGTACGACGCCCCGTCGCCCGGGCGCCGGTTGGCCGGTACTCCGGCGAACTCCTGCGTTGGTACGCCGGGTTGGCGCATCCGCGGCCGAGGGCAGGCCCGGCGCGGCACCCGGCCCGTCGAGCGCCGCCCGCCGTGCCCGCCGCTCCGGCCGGGCCCCGCCGGCCCCCTGCACCGGCGACGGCCGTGCCGAGACGGCACCGGCAGGAGCGTCGGTAGGGTGCCGTGACCCCCGGGATGGCATCCTCCCTGCTGTGACGGAACCCACCCAGGACGAGGCCCGCAGCGGCGCGCTCGGCTCCCGGCTTAACTGGCTCCGGGCTGCCGTGCTGGGCGCGAACGACGGCATCGTCTCCACCGCGGGACTGGTCGTCGGCGTGGCCGGGGCGACCGGGAGCCGGGCCGCCCTGCTGACCGCCGGACTGGCCGGTCTGCTCGCGGGCTCCATGTCGATGGCGGCCGGTGAGTACGTCTCCGTCTCCACCCAGCGCGACTCCGAGTTGGCCGCGCTGGCAGTGGAGCGCCGGGAGCTGCGCGAGCAGCCGGAGGCCGAACTCGAGGAGCTGACCGAGCTGCTGGAGGCGCGCGGCCTGTCCCGGCAGGTGGCCCGCGAGGCCGCCGAACAGCTCACCGCGCGGGACGCGTTGAGGGCCCACGCGCGCGTGGAGCTGGGCATCGACCCCGACGAACTGACCAACCCCTGGCACGCGGCCTGGGCGAGCTTCCTGGCCTTCACCGTGGGCGCTCTGCTGCCGCTGCTGGCCATCGTTCTGCCACCGGCGGGTCAGCGGCTCCCGCTCACCGTGGCCTGTGTGCTGGCCGCGCTCGTCCTCACCGGCTGGAGCGGCGCCCGCCTCGGCGCGGCGGATCCCGGGCGCGCGGTGCTGCGCAACGTGGCGGGCGGCGTGCTGGCGATGGGCGTGACGTACGCGGCGGGGAGCCTGCTGGGCGCGGCGGGCGTCTGACGGTCGACGCGACGGGCCGGCCGGCAGGCACATCCGGCGGGCCCCCGCGAGCCGACGACCTGCCCGAAGTGAGCTCGGTCACCGAGACGACCCCTCTTCGAGAGGAACACCCGCCACGCGCGACAACGACCTGTGGACGTACCGCCGAGAGGCGGCCCGGCACCGGGGCCGGCGGCGCCCCCGGCCCCTGAGCGGGCACCGGCGGCCGCTGACCGGGACCACCACGGCGAACCCGGCGACGCCAGGGCCGCCCCGAAGCCCCGAAGGCGCCGGCGGCCGCTGACCGGGACCACCACGACGGCGAACCGTGGCGACGCCGAGGACGCCCGGGGCGTCACGACCAGCGGGCCGGGTCCGAGCCCCACGGTCCCGGTGGGCGGGCCCACGCGGTGGGGCCGCCGGTGAAGGACACGGCCGGGCGGGCGTGCCGCAGCCGGCCCAGGGGGCCGTCGGTCCCGGTCAGCCAGTCCTCCGGGCCCGGGTACGGCGCCCCCTCTCCCGGGTCCGGAGCGATGCCGGCCGTCAGCCAGTGGGCGGTCCGGGCCAGCGCCAGCCGGACCAGCCGGCTGCCGCCGTCGTACGACTGCTCGGTCAGCGCCCGCAGCACGGCCGCCGCCAGCAGGTAACCGGTGCCGTGGTCCAGGGCCTGCGCGGGCAGCGCGCCCGGATTCCCGGCCGAGCCCTCGGTCACGGCGATGCCGGTGGCGGCCTGCACCAGGCTGTCGAAGCCGCGCCGCGCGCCCCACGGCCCGTACGCGCCCCACGCCGACACCTGCGCCACGACCAGGCCGGGGCGCCGCGCGGCCAGCTCCCGCGGGGAGAGCCCGAACCGGTCCAGGGCACCGGGCCGGTACCCGGTCACCACGACGTCGGCCGCGCTCAGCAGGTCCTCGAAGGTGTCCCGGCCGGCCGCCAGGTCGAGCGTCGCGGACCGCTTCCCGAAGCCCGTGTCGGCGTGCTGGTCCGGAAGCTCCGGCAGCGTCGGGGCGTCCACGCGCAGCACGTCCGCGCCGAGCAGGGCGAGTGTGCGGGTGGCGACCGGGCCCGCCAGGACCCGGGTCAGGTCCAGCACGCGCAGTCCGGCGGCGGGCAGCAGGGGAGTGGTGGCCGCATCGAGCGGGGGGAGCTCGCGCGTGCGTGCCGCGTCCAGCCGCTCGCGCTCGACCAGCGGCCGCAGGGCCACCTCGGCGGCCTGCTCGTGCGCCCGCCACTGCGCGGGCGTGCGCAGAGCCACCGCGAGGCCGCCCGCGCCGCACACCGCGTCCTCCGCCTCCAGGGCGGTCAGCGCGGCGAGCCGGCCGGCGACGTCCTCCACCGGGGCGTCCCTCGGCAGATCCAGTGCGCCGAGCAGCCGGGCCCGGTGGTGCGGGTAGTTGGCGTGGGTGCGCACCCAGCCGTCGGCCGTCCGCCAGAACCGGGACAGCGGCGCGAAGAGAACCGGCGGCCGTCCGTCGACCCGCAGGAGACGCTCGCTGTGGAAGGCGGCCGCGACCGCGCCGTCGTCGACGCGGACAGCCGGCACCTCACCGAGTCCGGCCCGCCGGGCCGCCAGCTCGGCGGCGGCCAGCGCGCACGCGCCGACGCACGCCCGCGCCAGCTGACGTACGGGAAGACGGGCCGGGAGCACGTCTTCCCGCGCGACGGTGGTGAGCCGTGCGAGCCGGGCGGGATCACCGCCCAGCGCGGACCACGCGTACTTGATTTCAGTCATGACTGCACTATGCAGTATTGATTCAATCAATATACGGAGGGTGGCGGCCCTACCTCGTCACGGCTGCCAGCGCGTCCGCCGTCCCCCAGCCGTAGAAGCCGTTGTGGTTCCTCGTCCCCTCGCACACCGCGTCCACCTTGCCGTCCCCGTCGATGTCGTACGGGTCCGTGCACGGCGTCGCGTCGGCCTCCGCGTACAGCAGTGCCTTGACGAGAGCCGCGGAGGCGTGCGGATGGGTCGACTTGATCAACGCGGCGACTCCGGCGACATGCGGCGTCGCCATGGACGTCCCCGCCATGTAGCCCCACTTGCCGCCGGGCAGCGGGCCCAGGACGAGGCCGCTGGTCGCCGGAGCGCGCGGCGCCTGGTAGGCCGTCGAGTCGCCGCCGGGCGCGGCGATGTCGATCACGCCGAGGCCGTAGTTGGAGAAGGACGACTTCAGGCCCTTGGCACCCGTCGCCGAGACCGTCACGACACCGGGCAGCTGGGTCGGTATGTCGTAGCACGCGTGCGGATCGATCACCCGCTCGGAGGGCGTGCCGTCGTTGGGGGAGACCGGGTCGGTGATCGAGTGGGACGCGAGGTCGTAGCGTTCGTTGCCGGCCGCCGCGACGTTGACCGTGCCCTTCCTCTCCGCGTACCGCGAGGCGCGGGTGACGGCGTCCACGAGTGCCTTCTGGTCCGGGTCGGTGGTGCAGTTGAAGTACCACGGGTCGGTGTAGTAACTGTTGTTGGTCACGTCGACGTGGTGCTCGGCCGCCCACACGAAGCCGCAGACCACGGCCTCCGTGTAGAAGTACCCGTCCGGGTTGCCGACCTTGATGCCGGCCACCCTGACGCCCGGTGCCACACCTGTGACACCCACGCCGTTCTTCGCCGCCGCGATCTCGCCCGCCACGTGCGTGCCGTGCGGGCTCTCCGACGCGCTCGGCCGCCATGAGCCGTCCGTCGTGTCCGGCCTGCCCGACACGCAGTTGGCGGACGCCTCGCGGTCGAAGTTGGGCGCGATGTCCGGGTGGGTGTCGTCGACGCCCGTGTCGATGACGGCGACCGTGACCTTCCGGCTGCCCAGGGTTCTCTCGTGCGCCTTGTCCGCCTTGATCGCCGGCAGGTCCCACTGGAGCGGCTCCAGCGGGTCCTGGCCGTCGGCCGCCCGGACGCCGGCCTCGGCGGCCTCCTCGGCACCGAGCACCTTCGGCGTGCCGACGTCGGTGGTGGACTGGGCGGGCAGCGGCGCGTTGCGCGTGGCACCCGCCGACTCGACCCCGCGCACCGTGCGGACGGCCTCGGCGAACCCGGGGTTCGCGGAGTGGACGACGATCACACCGATCCGGTCGTACGCGATCACCACCGATCCTCCGGCCTCGGCGATCGCCTTCCGGACGCGGTGCGCGACACCGTGTCCCGGGCCGACGTTGACGACATAGCTGAGCACGGGCCCGTCGGCGGCGGATGCCGGGGCGCTCCCGGCGGCGGACGCCGTGGTGCCGGGCAGGAACGCCAGTGCCGTGGCGAGGGCCATCCCCGCCGGGAGGGCGAGGGCGCGACGGTGGCGTGGCTTGAACGCGGTCATGGGTCGTCTCTCTCCAGTTCGTTCGCGGTACGAGCGGGTCGTGCGGGACGCTGCGGCGGAACGCCGTCCTGGCGGCGGCTATCCGACCGCGCGCAGCGCGTCGACGACACCGGAGCCGTAGAGGCCGTTCACGTGCCGGCCGCCGGCGCAGACGGCGTCCACGACCCCGTCGCCGTCCCCGTCGTACGGGCCGGCCGGGCAGCCCGGGTTGTCCGCCTGGGCCTTCAGCAGCGCCTGCAACCGCGCGGGAGTGGCGTGCGGGTGGACCGACTTGAGCAGCGCGGCCACCGCGGCCACGTGCGGGGAGGCCATCGAGGTGCCCTGGAGGAAGCCGTACTGGTTGCCCGGCAGGGTCGACAGGACGCGGCCGTTCTCCGACGGCGTGTCCGGGATCTGGTACTTGTCGCCGCCCGGCCCCGCCACGTCGATCACGCCCCGGCCGTAGCTGGAGTAGTACGACTTGGCGCCCTTCACGCCCACCGCGCTCACCGTCACCACGCCCGGCAGCTGGGTCGGTACGTCGAAGCACTCGTGCGGGTCGACCGAGCGGGTGCGGGCCGTCGAGTCGTCCGGGCTGGAGTCGTCCACGAGCGTGTCCGCGTCCAGGTCGTCGTTGGAGTTGCCCGCCGAGGCGACGTTGAGCGTGCCCTTGCGCTGGGCGTAGGACTGAGCCCTGTTGACCGCGTCAACGATGGCACGTTGATCCGGATCGTCCATGCAGTTGTACAGCCACGGATCAACGTAGTAGCTGTTGTTCGTTATCTCGATGCCGTGGTCCGCGGCGAACACGAACGCGCACACCACGCTCTCCGGGTAGAACAGCGACTTCTCGTCCGGCTGCGCCACATTGATGCTCGCGACCCTCACCCCCGGCGCCACCCCGGCCACGCCCGTGCCGTTGCGGGCCGCGGCTATCTCACCCGCCACATGCGTGCCGTGGTAGTGGCCGGCGTCCGCCGGCCGCCAGGCGCCGTACGTCGTGTCCGCCCGGCCGCTCACGCAGTTCGCCGACTGCGACGCCGAGAAGTTGGGCGCGATGTCCGGGTGGGTGTCGTCGACGCCCGTGTCGATCACGCCGACGGTCACGTTCCGGCTGCCCGGCCGGATCTTCGCGGCCCGGTCGGCGCCGATCGTCCGCAGATCCCACTGGTCCGGCTCCAGCGGCTCCTGGCCCGGCGCCGCGCTCCGGGCGACCCGGGCCCGCTCCGCCGGGGACAGCACCCGCACCGCGCCCTCGTCCGTCGTCCCCGCCGCGCTGAGTGGCGCGGTGCGGGTGGCACCCGCCGAGGTGACCCCGCGCACCGCGCGCAGCCGGGCACCGAAGTCCGGGTCCGCGGAACGGGCGACGAAGACGCCGATCCGGTCGTAACGCGCGACGACCGTGCCGCCGTCGCGCGTGATCTCGCGCTGTACGGCCCCGACCGTGCGGTGGTCCGTACGGGTGTTCACCACGTAGACGAGGTCCGGGCCGTCCGCCGCCCGCACCGTACCGCCGGTGGCGGGCGCCGCCGAGGCCGCCGAAGGCAGCAGACCGAGCGAGGCGGTGAGCGACAGCACGACCGGCACGGCGAGTGCGAGCCGGCGTCCGGAACGCAGATGAGCCATGGGATCTCCACTTCATCCGGGTACGGAACCGCCCGGGACACGGGTGGTGCTCGGGCAGGTACATGACGAGTGGTGCAGGCCGAAGCTATCTGCCGCGCCCGGTCTCCGGAAGAGCCCGACGCGTGCCGCGCCCAAGCCGCGCACCCGCGCACTCCCGCGCGCGTGCTGCCGCGGAACGGAACCGGCGTGAACCGCTCCGCGCGCGGCGCCGTGACCGTGATCAGGGGGGCCGACGGGATCACGGCTCCTCGTGAGCACGCAAAGCGAGGCGCCACTTGACGTCCGGTCACGTGGGGCCCGTCCAGCCGAGTCAGCCAACGCGCAGGTCCGTCACCCGAGGAGACTCCGTGGCCACCGAGACACCGCCCCCCGCGACACCGGGGGCCCCACTTCCCTCCACCGAGGAGTTCACCGAGGTGCAGCAGAGCGCGGAGTTCGGTGAACTGCGCCGCGCACACCGCTCCTTCGCCTTCCCGCTCACCATCGCCTTCATCACCTGGTACCTGCTGTACGTCCTGCTGTCCAACTACGCGGGCGGCTTCATGGGCACCAAGGTGGCCGGCAACATCAACGTGGCCCTCGTCCTGGGCCTCGCCCAGTTCCTCACCACGTTCCTCATCGCCTGGTGGTACGCGCGGCACGCCGCCGCCGAGCTGGACCCGCGGGCCCAGGCCATCAAGTCCCGGATGGAGGGCGGCGCATGACCCCCGCACAGCACACCCTGTCGGCCACCGGCCAGGCGTCGCACACCCTGCTGGCCGCAGGCGAGGCGAGCGAGCACCGGACGCTGATCATCACCCTGTTCGCGGTGTTCGTCGCCGCGACCCTCGTCATCACCGTCTGGGCCGGCCGGCAGACCAAGGACGCCGCCGACTTCTACGCCGGCGGACGGCAGTTCACCGGCTTCCAGAACGGACTGGCCGTCTCCGGCGACTACATGTCCGCCGCGTCCTTCCTCGGCATCGCCGGCGCCATCGCCCTGTTCGGCTACGACGGCTTCCTGTACTCCATCGGCTTCCTCGTCGCCTGGCTCGTCGCCCTGCTCCTCGTCGCCGAGCCGCTGCGCAACTCCGGCCGCTACACGATGGGCGACGTCCTGGCCTACCGGATGCGCCAGCGCCCCGTCCGCACGGCCGCCGGCACCTCCACGATCGTCGTGTCGATCTTCTACCTGCTGGCCCAGATGGCGGGCGCCGGCGTCCTCGTCTCGCTGCTGCTGGGCATCACCAGCGACGGCGGCAAGATCGGCATCGTCGCCCTGGTCGGCGTACTGATGATCGTGTACGTCACCATCGGCGGCATGAAGGGCACCACCTGGGTGCAGATGGTCAAGGCGGTGCTGCTGATCGTGGGCGCCCTGCTCCTGACCTTCCTGGTGCTGCTCAAGTTCGACTTCAACGTCTCGGACCTGCTCGGGAAGGCCGCCGCCAACAGCGGCAAGGGCTCGGCGTTCCTGGAGCCCGGCCTGAAGTACGGCGCCACCGGCACCACCAAGCTGGACTTCCTCTCGCTCGGCATCGCCCTGGTCCTCGGCACCGCCGGCCTGCCGCACATCCTGATCCGCTTCTACACGGTCCCCACCGCGAGGGCCGCCCGTAAGTCGGTCATCTGGGCGATCGGCCTGATCGGCACCTTCTACCTGATGACCCTCGCCCTCGGCTTCGGAGCCGCCGCACTGATCAAACCGGACGAGATCACCGGCTCCAACAAGGCGGGCAACACCGCGGCCCCCCTCCTGGCGCTGCATCTGGGCGGCCTCCACTCCGACTGGGGAGCCGTCCTGCTCGCCACCATCTCGGCGGTCGCCTTCGCCACCATCCTCGCGGTCGTCGCGGGCCTGACCCTGGCCTCGTCCTCGTCCTTCGCCCACGACATCTACGCGAACGTCATCAGGAAGGGCCGGGCCACCGAGAAGCAGGAGATCAACGCGGCCCGCTACGCGACCGTGGGCATCGGTGCCGTCTCGATCCTCCTGGGCGCCCTGGCCCGCGACCTGAACGTGGCCGGCCTGGTGGCCCTCGCCTTCGCGGTCGCCGCCTCCGCCAACCTGCCGACCATCCTCTACAGCCTGTTCTGGAAGCGGTTCACCACCTCGGGCGCCCTGTGGTCGATCTACGGGGGCCTGGTCACGGCGGTCGGCCTGGTGCTGTTCTCGCCGGTGGTCTCCGGCAAGGAGTCCTCGATGTTCCCCGGCGTCGACTTCCACTGGTTCCCGCTGGAGAACCCCGGGATCATCTCCATCCCGGTCGGCTTCCTGCTCGGTGCCGTGGGCACCCTGCTGTCGAAGGAGGTCCCGGACACCGGGAAGTACGCGGAGCTGGAGGTGCGGTCCCTGACCGGCACCGGAGCGCACTGACGCCGCGTTACGGACGGCCGCGTCGCGGGGGACTGTACGGTCCTACGACGCGGCCGTGCCGCACCTCGTGGGATCGGGCCGCTGTCGATGTCGGTGGGGTCACGTAGGCTCGCAGGTGACAGGAGACACGCAGCCGATTCGGAACAAGTGGTCCGGAGAGGGAGGGGGCCCACGTGCTCATCGACACCTACGGCCGGGTGGCCACCGATCTGAGGGTCTCGCTGACCGACCGGTGCAATCTGCGCTGCACCTACTGCATGCCCGAGGAGGGCCTCCAGTGGCTGGCCAAGCCGGACCTGCTCACCGATGACGAGATCGTCCGGCTCATCGGTATCGCGGTCCGCACGCTCGGCATCGAGGAGGTCCGCTTCACCGGTGGCGAGCCGCTGCTGCGCCCGGGCCTGGCCGGCATCGTCGAGCGCGTCGCGGCCCTCGCCCCGCGCCCCCAGATGTCCCTCACCACCAACGGCATCGGCCTCAGGCGCACCGCTGCCGCGCTGAAGGCGGCGGGCCTGGACCGGGTCAACGTCTCCCTGGACACCCTCCGCCCGGACGTCTTCAGGACGCTCACCCGCCGCGACCGTCACAAGGACGTGCTGGAGGGACTGGAAGCCGCCCGCGAAGCCGGTCTGACCCCCGTCAAGGTCAACTCGGTCCTGATGCCGGGCCTGAACGACGACGAGGCTCCCGACCTGCTCGCCTGGGCGGTCGAGCACGACTACGAGCTGCGCTTCATCGAGCAGATGCCCCTGGACGCCCAGCACGGCTGGAAGCGTGAGGGCATGGTCACCGCCGGGGACATCCTCACCTCCCTGCGCACCCGCTTCGACCTCACCCCCGAGGGTGCCCAGGAGCGCGGCTCGGCACCGGCGGAGCGCTGGCTGGTGGACGGTGGCCCGCACCGGGTGGGTGTGATCGCCTCGGTCACCCGCCCGTTCTGCGCGGCCTGCGACCGCACCCGGCTCACCGCCGACGGCCAGATACGGACCTGCCTGTTCGCCACCGAGGAGACCGACCTGCGCGCGGCCCTGCGTTCGGGCGCGCCGGACGAGGAGATCGCTCGCTTGTGGCGCCTGGCGATGTGGGGGAAGAAGGCCGGAGCGGGCCTGGACGACCCGTCGTTCGTACAGCCGGACCGGCCCATGTCCGCGATCGGCGGTTAGGGTCTTCCCGCGCCCCGGTGGGATCAGCGGGCGAGGGAGACGGCGAACGGCTCGAAACCGTGCCGGCGCAGCACGTGGGGCACGACCAGGATCATGGCCTCGGTGGCGCGGGCCGTGGTGACGTCCCCGAGGTCCTCGATCCATGCGGGCTGCCAGCCCAGGTCGCCGAGCAGGCCGGTGACCGCCGTCTTCGCGGGTGCGTCGTTGCCCGAGACGTACACGGTCGGCGGGGTGGCAAGCATGCCGGGGGCGGTCATGACCATGAACAGCATGGTGTTGAGGGTCTTGACCACACGGGTGTCGGGAAGGGCGGCCTGTAGCCGCTCGGCGAGGCTGCTGCCGGGATAGCACAGGTCGCCGGGCAGGCCGCCGGCGTCGCGGGTGGCGTTGGAGACGTCGACGAGGACCTTTCCGGCGAGTTCGGTGCGCAGGCCGGTGAGGCGGTCCAGGGCGCTGTCGCCGGGCGTCGCGTTGATCACGATGTCCGTGGTGCGGGCGGTGGTGCGCTGGTCCGAGAAGGCGACACGGGGGTCGACGGCGCCGGTGAGCGGCGCAGTCCGCTCGTCCGGGTTGCGGCGGCCGAGGACGACGTGGTGTCCGGCCGCGGCGAGCTTGCCGGCGAGGTTGGTGCCGACGCGGCCGGCGCCCAGAATGCCGATGCGGGTCATGAGGTGATGCTCCTTGCGGTGTCGGGCGGGAGGAACGGGAGCAGGCGGCAGGTCGCTCGCGGTCAGGCGATCGGCGACAGGATCTTGAGGGCGGCGGCGTGGACGCCGGGGGCGGCGGCCAGGAAGTCCCGGCCGGCCGTGCTCCACGGGTCGCCCGCCAGGTCGGTGACGGTTCCTCCGGCCTCGGCGACCAGCAAGGCACCGGCGACCAGGCCGGAGCGGACGTCGGAGAACTGCCAGAACGCGTCCATGCGTCCGGCGGCGACGTGGATGAGCTGCATCGTGGCGGGAACGGACACCCGTACGACGAGTCCGCCGGTGAGCATGGCGGTGACCGAGTCGCCGATCCGCCGGAAGGTGCGCATGTCCTCGCCGGGTCTGGCCTGACCGGTGCCGACGAGTGCCGCGCCCAGGTCGGTCCTGGCGGACACCTTCAGGGGCCGGTCGTTCAGGCGGGCCCCGCCGCCGGCGACCGCGGTGTAGGTGTCGCCGGTCAGCGGCAGGTGGACGACGGTGAGCACCGGCTGGTTGTCGCGGACCAGGGTGGCGGTGACGGCCCAGTCCGGCATGCCGTGGACGTGGTTGATGTTGCCCTCGGCGGGGTCGACGACCCACCACTCCCCGGGCGGGAGCGCGCCACCGGCCAGCTCGTCCTCGGCCCACTGCGATCCGTGCCGGGCCCGCAGCAGCGGTTGCCGCAGCATGTCCAGCACCGCGTCGTCGTTGGCGTGGATCTCGTGCACGACCTCGTCCAGGCTCACGCCCCGGGCGTGCGGCGTGTAGCGGTCGAGCAGCGTGCGGCCGGCGGTCCGCACCGCGGCTGTCACGTCGGACATGAGCGTCGTGCCGGCGTCGAAAGGCATGGCTGTGCTCACGGCGTGGCTCCCTGGGATTCGGTCGGCTGCGGGGCGGCTCGTCCGCGCCCGCATCTCGAAGGTAGGCCGCCCGATGATTAACAACAAGTGCATGCTTTTCACTCGTAGAGTTACTCTCATGCAACTGGATCTGAACCTGCTCACGGCCCTGGACGCGCTCCTGGAAGAGGGCAGTGTCGCCGGCGCCGCGGCCCGCCTCCACGTCACCGCACCGGCGATGAGCCGCTCCCTGGGCCGCATCCGCAAGGCCACCGGTGACCAGATCCTGGTCCGCACCGGCCGCAGCATGGTCCCCACCCCCCGCGCGCTGGCCATCCGCGCCCAGGTCCACGCCCTCGTACAGCAGGCACACCAACTCCTGTCCGCACACCGGGAACTCGACCTGGCGGCTCTGGAGCGGGTGTTCACCGTGCGCTGGCACGACGCCCTGACCACCGCCTGCGGCACGGCCCTCGTCACCGCCGTCCACCGCCAGGCCCCCGGCGTCCAGCTGCGCCTGACCGCCGAGTCCGGCACGGACACCCCCGAGCTACGACGGGGGGAGGTCGACCTCGAATCCAGCTCCGGCCGGCCGACGCTCCCCGACATCCGCCACCGCTTCGTCGGCCGCGATCAGCTCGTCGTCGCCGTCCGGCCCGGCCACCCGCTCGCCGAGGGCCCGCTGAGCGTCGAGCGCTACGCCGCCGCCGAACACCTCACCGTCTCGCGGCGCGGACGACTGCGCGACCCGGTCGACGACGCCCTGACCGCGTGCGGGCGCGAACGCCGCGTCGTCGCCACCGGCCCCACCCTCGCCTTCGCGCTGGACCTCGCCCCCGACACGGACCTGGTGCTCACCCTCCCGGACGCGGTCACCCGTGCGGCCCGGGACCGACTGGGGCTGCTCACCCTGCCCCTGCCGCTCCAGATGCCGGCCATCCCGCTGTACCTGCTGTGGCACCAGCGCCACGACGACGACCGCGCCCACACCTGGCTACGCGACCTGGCCACCGAAACCGTCCGGGCACTGTTCACGCCACCGCACGCCTCGCAACAGGACGCCGCTCCCTGAACCGGGCAGCGACGACCGGCACCTGCGGGCCGGGCAGGGTCTCGGGGGACCCTCAGCCCGCGATCGGCGGCCCGGCGTCCTCGGACGCCTGCCACTCCTCGAGCGTCACCACGTCCTTGAGGAACCCCCGCACCCCGAGGAACTGCGACAGATGTCCGCGGTGCTCGTCGCAGGCGAGCCACGTCTTGCGGCGCTCCGGGGTGTGGATCTTCGGGTTGTTCCACGCCAGCACCCACACGGCGTCGGTGCGGCAGCCCTTGGCGGAGCAGATCGGGGTCTCGTCACTCACGGGTTCGTCTCACGGAAACGGGGGGAACAAGGCGACGCCGAGCAGCCACGGGGGGAGCTGCCCGGCGTCGGTCTGTCGCTCCGACGGGGGATGCGGAGCGCGTACGCAGTATGTCACGGGTACCCCACCGCCCGGCACCGGAACAACAGGATTGATCTGAGGTTTTCTTGAGCTTGACACATGGCCGCGTTCCGCTTCCGCCGCGTCCGCCGCGCTCAGGCAGGACCGGGGCGCTCACCGGACATTCCGGACGGCTCCGCCTGTTCGTCCTCACTGCGTGGCGGCGGCGTGATCATCGGCCGCACGGGCGCGGTGACGAACGTCGACGGAAGCGACGGAGGCCTCTCCCGGCCCGCGTTGGCGATCACCACGGCGATGTAGGGGAGGACCCCGCCGAGCACGAGCGCGACGATGGCCACGTACCTCTCGACGTTCCACAGGGAGACCGCGAGGATCACCGAGAGGGTACGGATCGACATCGAGATCACGTACCGCCGCTGCCGGCCCCGTACGTCTTCGGCGAGTCCCGTCCGGGCCCCGGTGATCCGGAACACCTGGACGTCGTCGCCGTGCTGCTTCCGCATCACATTCCACCATCCGCCCGCTTCGGACTTCACCGGCTCGCGCCGCCGTCCACACCCGGCGGGGAAACCGGAGGGCTACCGGGCCGGGGCACTGTCAACGGTACGCCGCGCCCGCGTCGTCCACGAGACCGGGTCCCGCGCAACCTGCGGTGATGCCCGCCGCCCCCGCCGCGTACGGGGGAACCCGGCAGGCGCCGGACGGCGCACGGCAGCACACTGACCGTAATGCTCACGTCGAGCCGTACGAGGAGGCAGCCATGGGCTGGTTGTGGGCCATCATCGTGGGATTCGTGCTGGGCCTGATCGCCAAGGCGGTGATCCCGGGCAAGCAGCACAGCCCCCTGTGGCTGACCACCATCTGCGGCGTGCTGGGAGCCATCGTGGGCAACGCCGTCGCCCGCGCGCTCGGCGTGGCCGCGACCCCCGGCATCGACTGGAGCCGGCACGCCTTCCAGCTGGTGGCCGCGATCATCATCGTCGCCGCGGTGGACGCCCTGTACATGGCGACACTGGGCAAGCGGAAGCAGCGGCGCGCCTGACCCCGCACCGCGGGAGGGGCACGGGGGCGCACCGGCCACCACCACGAGGCGGACGCTCGCACGCACGTCGCACCCCCACGCCCCTACGGCGTCTCAGGCGCCGGTGACCTCCACCGCGGCCAGGTTCTTCTTCCCCCGCCGCAGCACCAGCCACCGCCCGTGCAGCAGCGCGTCGGTCCCCGGGACGAAGTCCTCGGCGGCGACCTTCACGTTGTTCACGTAGGCCCCGCCCTCCTTCACGGTCCGCCGGGCGGCGGACTTGCTGCCCACGAGACCGACCTCGGCGAACAGGTCGACCACCGCGGCCGGCTCGGCGACCTGGATGTGCGGCACCTCGGACAGCGCCGCGGCCAGCGTCCTCTCGTCCAGTTCCGCCAGCTCGCCCTGGCCGAACAGCGCCCTCGACGCGGCGATCACCGCGGCCGTCTGGCCGGCGCCGTGCACCAGCGTCGTCAGCTCCTCGGCGAGCGCGCGCTGCGCCGCGCGGGCCTGCGGACGCTCCTCGGTCTGCCGCTCCAGCTCCTCGATCTCCGCACGGGAGCGGAAGCTGAAGATGCGCAGGAACTTGGAGACGTCCCGGTCGTCCGCGTTGACCCAGAACTGGTAGAACGCGTACGGCGTGGTCATCTCGGGGTCGAGCCACACCGTGCCGGACTCGGTCTTGCCGAACTTGGTGCCGTCCGCCTTGGTGATCAGCGGGGTGCCCAGCGCGTGCACCGCGGCGCCCGGCTCGACCCGGTGGATCAGGTCCGTGCCGGAGGTGAGGTTGCCCCACTGGTCGCTGCCGCCGGTCTGGAGCGTGCAGCCGTGCCGCCGGTAGAGCTCCAGGAAGTCCATGCCCTGGAGGATCTGGTAGCTGAACTCGGTGTAGCTGATGCCCGCGTCGGAGTTGAGCCGCCGGGAGACGGCCTCCTTGGCGATCATCTTGTTGACCCGGAAGTGCTTGCCGATGTCCCGCAGGAACTCGATGGCCGACATGCCCTGGGTCCAGTCGAGGTTGTTGACCATGACCGCGGCGTTCGGCCCGTCGAAGTGGAGCAGCGGCTCGATCTGGGCGCGCAGCCGCTCCACCCACCCGGCCACGACCTCCGGCGCGTTCAGCGTGCGCTCGGCCGTGGGCTTCGGGTCACCGATGAGACCCGTGGCGCCCCCGACCAGCGCCAGCGGACGGTTTCCCGCCTCCTGGATGCGGCGCATCGTGAGGATCTGCACGAGGTTGCCGAGGTGGAGACTGGGCGCGGTCGGGTCGAAGCCGCAATAGAACGTGACGGGACCGTCCGCGAACGCCTTGCGCAGTGCGTCCTCGTCGGTGGAGAGGGCGATGAGCCCCCGCCACTTCAGTTCGTCGACGATGTCCGTCACGGTTCTCGTGTCTCCTCGAAGATGTCCGGGCAGTCGGGTGACAGCCGCCTACGAGGTTATACGCCCTGACTGACAGAGCTCATGTTGAAATCGGGGACGCGCAGCGCGGGCATCGCGGTCCGCGTGAACCAGTCGCTCCACTCGCGCGGCAGCGTCTTCTCGGTCCGGCCGGCCTCCGTGGCCCGGCCGAGCAGGTCCACCGGCGACTCGTTGAACCGGAAGTTGTTGACCTGCCCGGTCACCTCGCCGTTCTCCACGAGGTAGACGCCGTCCCGGGTCAGGCCGGTCAGCAGCAGCGTCGCCGGGTCGACCTCCCGGATGTACCACAGGCAGGTCAGCAGCAGGCCGGGCCCCCGCGTGTCCGCGACCATCTCCTCCAGGGAGCGGTCCCGCCCGCCGTCCAGGACCAGGTTCCCGAGCGCCGGGGCGACGGGCAGCCCGGTCAGGTCCGCGGTGTGCCGGGTGGTGGTCAGCCGCGTGAGCACACCGTCGCTGATCCACTCGGTGGGGCGGGCCGGCAGCCCGTTGTCGAACACGGAGCGGTCGCCGCCGGAGGAGTGCGCGACCACGAAGGGCGAGCACTCCAGGCCCGGCTCGTGCGGGTCACTGCGCAGGGTCAGCGGCAGCGCGCTCAGCTTCTCGCCGACCCGCGTGCCCCCGCCGGGCCTGGAGAACACCGTCCGCCCCTCGGCCGCGTCCCGGCCCGACGCCGACCACAGCTGGTAGATCAGCAGATCCGCGACCGCGGTCGGCGGCAGCAGGGTCTCGTACCGGCCCGCGGGCAGTTCGACCCGCCGCTCGGCCCAGCCGAGCCGTACGGCCAGCTCGGCGTCCAGCGCCCCGGGGTCGACGTCCTCGAAGTCCCGGGTGGACCGGCCGGCCCAGGCCGAGCGGGTACGGTCCGGCGACTTGGCGTTCATCTCCAGCGTGCCGCTGGGCTGGTCGTGCCGCAGCCGCAGCCCGGTGGACGTGCCGAGGTACGTCGACACCAGCTCGTGGCTGGCGAAGCCGTACAGCTCGCGGCCGCCCGCACGCGCGCGTGCGAACGCCTCGCCGAGCGCCGGGGCGAAGCCGGAGAACACGGCGGAGGAGGTCTCCGCGGGCGCGTCCGTGAAGTCCGGGGACTGCGGCACCCCGCCGACCAGCGGCTGCGCGTCCTCGGCGGGCCCGGCACCGCACGCGGCGGCCTCCGCCGCCCGTACCAGCGGCTCCAGCTCCTCGGGGGTGACCGCCGAGCGGGACACGACACCGGAGGCGGTGCCCTCCCGGCCGTTCACGGTCGCGATCACGGTGAGCGTACGGCCCCGCGTGACCCCGTTGGTGGTGAGCGCGTTTCCCGCCCAGCGCAGGTTGGCGGTGGAGTGCTCGTCGGCGATGACGACACAGCCGTCGGCGCGGGACAGCGCCAGGGCCTGCTCGACGATCTCGTGCGGCTTGGTGGTGCGGGCGCTCATCGACCGGCCTCCTGCGTCGTGTTGAGGATGTTCACTGCCCGGAACAGTGCGGAGGGGCAGCCGTGGGAGACGGCGGCCACCTGGCCCGGCTGGGCCTTGCCGCAGTTGAAGGCACCACCGAGGACGTACGTCTGCGGGCCGCCCACGGCGGCCATGGACCCCCAGAAGTCGGTGGTCGTCGCCTGGTAGGCGACGTCCTTCAGCTGCCCGGTGATCCGCCCGTTCTCGATCCGGAAGAAGCGCTGCCCGGTGAACTGGAAGTTGTACCGCTGCATGTCGATCGACCAGGACCGGTCGCCGACCACGTAGATGCCCCGGTCGACGCCCCCGATCAGGTCCTCCGTGGACAGACCGGCCGGGTCCGGCCGCAGCGACACGTTGGCCATGCGCTGCACCGGCACATGGCCGGGCGAGTCGGCGAAGGCGCACCCGTTGGACCGCTCGAACCCGGTCAGCCGCGCGATCCGCCGGTCGAGCTGGTAGCCCACCAGCGTGCCGTCCCTCACCAGGTCCCAGGACTGCGCCTCGACGCCCTCGTCGTCGAAGCCGACGGTCGCCAGGCCGTGCTCGGCGGTGCGGTCGCCGGTGACGTTCATCAGCTCGGAGCCGTACCTGAGCTTGCCGAGCTGGTCGAAGGTGGCGAAGGAGGTGCCGGCGTAGGCGGCCTCGTAACCGAGGGCGCGGTCCAGCTCGGTGGCGTGGCCGATGGATTCGTGGATGGTCAGCCACAGGTTGGACGGGTCGACCACCAGGTCGTACAGGCCGGGCTCCACGCTCGGTGCCCGCATCTTCTCGGCCAGCAGCCCGGGCATCCGCTCCAGCTCGGCGTCCCAGTCCCAGCCGGTGCCGGTCAGGTACTCCCAGCCGCGGCCCGCCGGGGGCGCGAGGGTGCGCATGGAGTCGAACTCGCCGCTCGACTCGTCGACCGAGACGGCCGTCAGCTCGGGGTGCAGCCGCACCCGCTGCTGGGTCGTGACGGTCCCGGCGGTGTCGGCGTAGAACTTGTTCTCGTGCACGGTGAGCAGTGAGGCGTCGACATGGTCGACGCCGTTCGCGGCCAGCAGCCGCCCGCTCCACTCGGCCAGCAGCGCGGCCTTCTCCTCGTCCGGCACCGAGAAGGGGTCGATCTCGTACGACGAGATCCACGTCCGGTCGGCGTGCACCGGCTCGTCGGCCAGCTCGACCCGCTCCTTCGACCCGGCCGCCCTGATCACCTGTGCCGAGAGCCTGGCCATCGCGACCGCCTGGGAGGCGACGCGCGCGGCGGCGTCCATGGTCAGGTCCACTCCGGAGGCGAAGCCCCACGTACCCCCGTGCACCACCCGGACCGCGTACCCGAGGTCGGTGGTGTCGGACGTCCCGGCGGGCCTGGCGTCCCGCAGCCGCCAGGACGCGCTGCGCACCCGCTCGAACCGGAAGTCCGCGTGCTCGGCCCCCAGCGCACGCGCGCGGGCCAGCGCGGCGTCGGCGAGGGCCCGTAGGGGAAGCGCCGTGAAGGCTTCGTCGATGGAATGAGGCACGGAGGTCTCCCTGCTGTCGTGGCCTGTCGTCCCGATCATGTCGTGCGGGCGGCCGGGTGGACCACACCTTCGGGTCGCGTACCGGCCGAATCTGTAGGGACCCGACAGCGACACTCCCGAGCCACTGTCGGTGCCCGAATGTCCCCGCGGGAATCCGGACCGATAGGTTTCTGGTGAAGCCGCCTGTCATCCAGGTGTCCGGGCGGATTGTCGGACTGCATCAGACCGCTATCGAAAGGGTGATCCGTTGAGCCGCTCGGTTCTCGTCACCGGAGGCAACCGGGGCATCGGCCTCGCCATCGCCCGCGCATTCGCCGACGCCGGCGACAAGGTCGCGATCACGTACCGCTCGGGTGAGCCGCCGGCCGCCCTGACGGAACTGGGCTGCCTGGCCGTCAAGTGCGACATCACCGACCCGGAGCAGGTGGAGCAGGCCTACAAGGAGATCGAGGAGCGGCACGGTCCGGTCGAGGTTCTGATCGCCAACGCCGGCGTCACCAAGGACCAGCTGCTGATGCGCATGTCCGAGGAGGACTTCACCTCGGTCATCGACACCAACCTCACCGGCACCTTCCGTGTCGTCAAGCGCGCCAACCGCGGCATGCTGCGCGCCAAGAAGGGCCGGGTCGTCCTGATCTCGTCCGTGGTCGGCCTCCTCGGCTCGGCGGGGCAGGCGAACTACGCCGCCTCCAAGGCCGCCCTGGTCGGCTTCGCGCGTTCCCTCGCCCGGGAGCTGGGTTCGCGCAACCTCACCTTCAACGTCGTCGCGCCCGGCTTCGTCGACACCGACATGACGAAGGCGCTCTCCGACGAGCAGCGCAAGAACATCGTCTCGCAGGTGCCGCTCGGCCGTTACGCGCAGCCGGAGGAGATCGCCGCGACGGTGCGGTTCCTCGCCTCGGACGACGCCTCGTACATCACTGGAGCCGTCATTCCCGTTGACGGCGGACTGGGAATGGGTCACTGATCACCATGAGCGGAATTCTCGAGGGCAAGCGCATCCTGGTCACGGGTGTGCTGATGGAGTCCTCCATCGCCTTCCACGTCGCCAGGCTCGCCCAGGAGCAGGGCGCCGAGATCATCCTGACCGCGTTCCCGCGGCCCACGCTGACCGAGCGCATCGCCAGGAAGCTGCCGAAGCCCGCCAAGGTCATCGAGCTGGACGTGACGAACGAGGAGCACCTCGCGCGCCTGGCCGACGTCGTCGGCGAGGAGCTGGGCGGCCTCGACGGCGTCGTGCACTCCATCGGCTTCGCCCCGCAGGACGCGCTCGGCGGCAACTTCCTCAACACGCCGTTCGAGTCGGTCGCCACCGCCATGCACGTCTCGGCGTTCTCCCTGAAGTCGCTGACCATGGCCTGCCTGCCGCTGATGCAGAACGGCGGCTCGGTCGTCGGTCTCACCTTCGACGCCCAGTACGCCTGGCCGCAGTACGACTGGATGGGCCCGGCCAAGGCCGCCCTGGAGGCCACCAGCCGCTACATGGCACGCGACCTCGGCAAGCAGAACATCCGCTGCAACCTCATCTCGGCGGGCCCGATCGGCTCCATGGCCGCCAAGTCCATCCCGGGCTTCAGCGACCTGGCCGCCGTGTGGGACACCCGCTCCCCGCTGGAGTGGGACCTCAAGGACCCCGAGCCGGCCGGCCGCGGTGTCGTCGCCCTGCTGAGCGACTGGTTCCCGAAGACCACGGGCGAGATCATCCACGTCGACGGCGGTCTGCACGCCATCGGCGCCTGACCCTCGCCGGACCTCACCGACGCCCCGTTTCCCGCCGTCACGAGCGGGGAGCGGGGCGTCACCCGTTCGGCTCACCCCCCGGGCCGCCCGGGCCGGGGCGGCGCACTGTGGACTGCACCGGTCCCCCGCAGGTCCCTCCGCAGCCGGCCGAGGAGGTCCCCTTGTGCGCCTTTCCCGCAGCCTCGCCCCGGTGACCGTGGCCCTGGCCCTCGTCCTGTCCCTGCCGTACGACGCGCTGCCGCACGCGCGCCCGAGCGACGGGAAACCGCCCGCGCCGAGTCGCTTCGGCGCCGCCTGCCGCACGGCCGTCCGCGGCTCCCGCGTGGTGGCCTACTGCCACAACCCGTACGTCGACACCGATCGCGTGCGTCTGCACATCGAGTGCGCCCGCTGGTGGGACATCGACACCGACAGCGCCCCGGTGGACGCCGGGGCCGCCCTGACCGTACGGCTCACCGGCCGGTGCTGGAAGGAGGTCCGTACCGTCTGGGTCAGCCACCAGAAGGCGCGGTGAACCGGCCCGGACGGCACAGGAACGGGTAGCTCGCGGCCTCCTCCGCCGCCGACTCCGCGTCCCCCGCGCGGATCGCGTCCAGCAGCCGCGTATGGTCCATGTGCGTCCCCGGAGTCAGCTCCGCGCCGACGTCCGCGCGCAGCCAGTCCCGCAGCACCTCGCCCAGGTCGGCGTACATCGCGGTCATCACGTCGTTGTGGGAGGCGGCCACCACGGCCAGGTGGAACGTGGTGTCGGCCGTCACGAAGGCCTCCGTATCGCCGGTCCGCCAGGCCTCCTCGCGTCGCGCCAGCAGCGCGTCCAGCTGCTTGAGGTCCTTCTCGGTGCGCCGCTCGGCGGCCAGCTTCGCGGCGGCCGACTCCAGCGTGGAACGCAGTTCGGCGATGTGGCGCGGGTCGGCGCCCGCGAACCGCCGGTGCATCACGCCGGCCAGCTCGCTCGTCGCCACGACGTACGTGCCCGAGCCCTGCCGGATGTCCAGCAGACCGTTGTGCGCCAGCGCGCGGACGGCCTCGCGGACGGTGTTGCGGGCGACCCCGAGCTGCTCGACCAGTTCCGGCTCCGTCGGGATGCGTGAGCCGACCGGCCATTCACCGGAGGTGATCTGGTTCCGCAGTGCGGCGATGACCTGTTCGGACAGCGCCGAACGACGGGGGTGGCTCAAGGGCATGGCACACCTTCGCACGCGAGGCCCGGGCCGGGACGTCCCGGGGATGGACAACCAATCATCCCATGATTCTATGATGGACCTCATGGTGAGTGAGGAAACCCGGACGGCGGACACCCGTACGGCAATGTCTGCGACCGAGCGCGGTACGGCCCCCGAGGCGCGCCCCGACGGAACGACCCCCGGCGCGCCCCGCACGCGTGGCTGGGCGGCCCGGCTGGTCGTCGTCGCCATCGTGCTCTCCGCGCTCAACCTCCGCCCGGCCATCACGAGCCTCGGCGCACTCCTGGAGGAGGTCCGCGACGGCCTCGGCATGAGCGGCAGCGTGGCCGGCCTGCTCACCTCCGTGCCCCCGCTGTGCTTCGCCGTCTTCGGCGTCGCCGCCCCCCGTCTGGCCCGCCGCTTCGGACCGGCCGCCGTGGTCTGCGCCGGCATGGCCGCCATCACCGCCGGCCTGCTCGTGCGGCCGTACGCCGGGACCACCGCCGGCTTCCTGGCCGGCAGCGCCCTCGCCCTGATGGGCATCGCCGTCAGCAACGTCCTCATGCCGGTCATCGTCAAGCGCTGGTTCCCCGACCGCGTCGGCTCCATGACCGGCCTGTACTCGATGGCCCTCGCCCTCGGTACCTCCCTCGCCGCCGCGGTCACCGTCCCCCTGACCGGTGTCCTGGGCGGCGACTGGCAGCCCGGGCTCGCCGTGTGGGCGGCCGTCGCCGCCGTCGCCGTCCTGCCCTGGCTGCCGCTCCTCCGGGACCGCGGCACGGCCCCGGCCGGGGAACACCGGCAGACGCGGCCGGAACCCGCCCGGGCCGCTCCGCTGCGGATCTCCCGCAGCCGCACCGCCTGGGCCCTCGCCGTCTTCTTCGGCCTCCAGGCCACCGCCGCCTACATCACCATGGGCTGGATGCCGCAGATCTTCCGGGACGCCGGCGTCCCGGCCGGCACCGCGGGCGTGCTCCTCGCCGTCACCATGGTGATGGGCGTGCCGCTGGCCTTCGTCATCCCGCGGGTCGCCACGCGGCTGCCCCACCAGGGGCCCATCGTGCTGGTCCTGGGCGCCTGCGGGCTCGCCGGATACGCCGGGCTGTACCTCGCCCCGGCCGGCGGCGCCTGGGCCTGGGCACTGCTCCTCGGCGTCTCCAACTGCGCCTTCCCGCTCGCACTGACGATGGTCGGCATGCGGGCCCGCAGCGGTCAGGGGGTGGCCCAGCTGTCCGCGTTCGCCCAGAGCACCGGTTACCTGATCTCGATCCCCGGCCCGCTGCTGGTCGGCGTGCTCTACCAGCGGAGCGGCGGCTGGGGCCTGCCGATCGCCCTGATGGCGGGCCTCATGCTGCCGCAGATGGTGGTGGGCTTCCTGGCGGGCCGCGACCGTACGGTGGAGGAGGAGGCGGCGCGCTGACCCGCCCGGGCGCCCCGGCGGCCGGATCCGGGGGACAAGGTGCGAGACTGGGCGCATGCAGCCTGTGCTCGACCCGAACCCGCAGAACGGCCAGAAGAAGATGCTGCTCGTCTTCGGCTCGTTCTTCGCCATCTTCGTGATCATCGCCATCATCGCGATCATCGCGTCTCCCTGAACGACCGCCCCGCCCCACCCCACGGGACGGCCACGGCTCCCGCCGGACGGCCGCCCCGCCCGCAGCCGCTTTCCGCGGCGGACGGTGGGGCTGGCACCACCATCCCCTAGGGGGCCAGGGTCAGGGTGAACTGGGTGGAATTCCGGATGGGTTGGACGCCCCGGATTCCGTAGCTTCGAGAGGTGACCGCACCCGGCGGTGACGGACCCGCTCGAGGACTCACGGAGGCGATCATGCCGACCCGCACCCACTCCCGGCCCCACCCGGCGACCCCGGGCGGCGTCGGCATGAAGCTGCCCTGGTGGTCGCTCGCCCTGCCCGCCCTCGCGTTCCTCGCCCTGCTGGCGCTGATACTGAACCCGTCGGACGCCCACGCGGCCGGCGGCGCCCCGGCCACAGCGCGCCTCCTGGAGCACGCCCACCGGCTCCTCGCGCGCTGACAGGGCCCCTCACGCGGTGAATCCGCATGTCAACTCCCTGAGCCGGGTGGCCTGTTTCATGCGAAGCTGGATTCCATGAGCGTCGCAGAACCCCGCAGGATCGCCCTCTTCCGGCACGCGAAGGCCGACTGGCCCCAGGTCTCCGATCATGAGCGCCCGCTCGCCGAGCGGGGCCGCCAGGACGCCGCAGTCGCCGGACGCAAGCTGGCCGACACCGGCATCACCTTCGACCTGGCCCTGTGCTCCACGGCCACCCGGACCCGCGAGACCTGGAAGCTCGCCGTCCACGAGCTGTCGCACCGGCCGAGGACGGTCTACGAGGAGCGGGTCTACGACGCCTCGCCCGGTGAGCTGATCGCCGTGCTGGACGAGATCCCGGACGACGTGCGGAACGTGGTCCTGATCGGCCACAACCCGGGCGTCCACGGTCTGGCCGAGGTCCTGGCCGGCTCGGCCGAGGGCGACGCCCGCGAACGGATGGACCGCCGTGGCTTCCCCGCCGCCGGGTTCGCCCTGCTGACCTTCGACGGCCCCTGGAAGAGCGTGGAGCCGGGCGTGGCCACTCTCACGGACTACTGGGCGCCCTCCGAGTGATCCCGGCCGGTGCACCCCGGCGGGTGACCTCCGGCTGACCGGGTGCGCCGCAGGGTCCGGCATCACGCCGGGTGCCGGACCCTCCGGCGCACCCGCCCGGGGACCCGGGGCTCACTCCTCGTCGTGGGTGTCCGCCGCCTCGACCTCGTCGCGGGTGATGCCGAGGAGATACAGGACCGTGTCGAGGAAGGGGAAGTTCACCGCCGTGTGCGCGGCCTCGCGCACCACCGGCTTGGCGTTGAAGGCCACGCCCAGCCCCGCCGCGTTCAGCATGTCCAGGTCGTTGGCGCCGTCACCGATCGCCACGGTCTGCGACAGCGGCACCCCGGCCTCGGCCGCGAACCGGCGCAGCAGCCGCGCCTTGCCCGCCCGGTCCACGATCTCGCCGACGACCCGGCCGGTCAGCTTCCCGTCGACGATCTCCAGCGTGTTGGCCTGCGCGAAGTCCAGCCCGAGCCGCTCCTTCAGGTCGTCCGTGACCTGGGTGAAGCCGCCGGAGACCACGCCGACCTGGTAGCCGAGCCGCTTCAGGGTGCGGATCAGCGTGCGCGCGCCCGGCGTCAGCCGGACCTCGTCGCGCACCTTCTCCACCACCGACGCGTCCAGCCCCTCCAGCAGCGCCACGCGCGCGTGCAGCGACTGCTCGAAGTCCAGCTCCCCGCGCATCGCCGCCGCGGTCACCTCGGCGACCTGGTCCTCGCAGCCCGCGTGGGCGGCGAACAGCTCGATGACCTCGTCCTGGATCAGGGTCGAGTCCACGTCCATGACCACCAGCCGCTGGGCCCGCCGGTGCAGACCCGCCGAGACGACCGCTATGTCGACGCCCAGTGCCGCCGCATCGGAGACCAGGGCCGTGCGCAGCGGCTCGGTCTCCACACCGGACACCGCGAACTCCACCGCCGTGACCGGGATCTTGGCGAGCCGGAAGATACGGTCGATGTTGCCACCGGCCTTCGCGATCCGCGCGGCGATCGCGGCCGTCGACTCGGCGGTCAGCGGGTGACCGAGGACGGTCACCAGGGAGCGTCCGAGGCCGCGCGGGCGGTTGTCGCCGTGCCCGGAGATGATCTCCGCCTGCATCTTCATCGACTCGGCCCAGCTGTGCACGGTGGCCCGCAGGTCACCCTCCAGGCCGGCCGGCGGCTGCGTCACCAGCGCGCACAGCACCAGGCGGCCCCGGGTGACGACCTGCTCGATGTCGACCACGTCCACGAGGTAGGCGGCAAGGGTGTCGAAGAGGCCGGCGGTGATGCCCGGCCTGTCCTTGCCGAATATCTTGACGAGGAGGGTGGGCACCTCGGGGGTCTGCGAAGCGGGGATCTGCGAAGCGCTCATGGTGTCACCACCGTATCCGGCACCCCGTGCCTCCTGCCGCCGAGGTCCGCCTGACGGACACGGAACAACAGGTGTGGGGCCGGTGTCGACCAGCTTGCCACCGAACGTCGGCGCCACCCCGCACACGCGGTACCGGCCCGGCTCCCTCCGAGGATCCCACGGCCGGCACAGGACGGCAGATCCGGGCGACGATCACCGCGCCGCTTCGTAGCCACCGGCCGGGCGGAGGCAGCGGCCCGGCGGGGGAGGAGCCGCGGGGGAGGAGCACCTCCTCGGCGTGCCCGGCTCCGCGAGCCCCCCCCGGGGCGACAGGAAAGCGAGGTGGGCGGCGAGCGACTCGACGACCAGGACCACCGTGCCCGTACGGGCGGGCAGTTCGGCCGGCGCGGTCACAACCCGGCCGCGTGCGAGGGCCGTAGGCACGACCACGGCGGCGGCAGGGCGCCACCCGGCCTCTCCCCGAGTGGCGCGAACACGACGCAGGTGCGGGCCATCCCGACGACCTGACCGAGCCGCCCACCCCGAGTGCCACAACGGCCTCCGCCTGCGCCCGGGGCCGGATCGGCGCGGAGCCGAAGCGCCCGCCGACACCCTTGGCAAGGCCCGGATTTCGGTCAGGGGGCCGAGCCTGAAATAGTTCCCCACGATGTTCGACATCCCTAGACTCCCCGCGACGGGGGCAATTCGGGGGACAACTCAGTGGGGCATGGAGTGCCGGAACTCGTACTCGAAACAAACGGACGTACCTGGACGCTCGATCCGTCCAGGACCTACACCCTCGGACGCGATCCGCAGGGAGACATAGTCTTCGACGACGCCAGGGTGTCCTGGCGGCATGCCACGGTCAGCTTCGACGGCCGCGGCTGGGCCATCGAGGACCACGGCAGCACCAACGGCACGTTCGTGCAGGGCCGACGGATCCAGCACATGGAGATCGGCCCCGGCGCGTCGCTGCACCTGGGCAACGCGACCGACGGGCCGCGGCTGAACCTGTCCGCGGCCGCCGCGCCGGCCGGCAACCCGGCCCAGCAGCCGGCGCCCTACGCGGCGGCCGGCGCACCCGGCTGGTCCCAGCAGGCGCCCGCGCACCAGCAGTCCGACCCGCACCAGGCGCCCGCGCACCAGCCGTCCGTGCCGCACCAGGCGCCCGCACACCCGCAGGGTCCCGGGCCGGAGTGGCAGCAGGCGCCCGCGTTCCCGCAGCAGCAGGGCGGCCCAGCGGAGCAGTACGCGCAGAAGACGCCCGGTGGTGGCGCGGGGGCACCGCCGGTCCACGGCGACCGCAGCCCGACCACGTTCCACCAGTTCTCCCTCGGCCGCGTGATGCGCATCGGCCGTGCCCTGGAGAACGACCTGGTCGTCTCCGACCTCCAGGTCTCCCGCAACCACGCGGAGTTCCACGCCACGCCCGACGGCCGCCTCGAGATCCGCGACCTCGGCTCGCACAACGGCACCTACGTCAACGGCCAGCCGATCGCCAAGGGCGGCAGCGCGCTGCTCGGCCCGACCGACATCGTCGGTGTCGGCCACTCCGCCTTCCGCATCGTCGGCGACCGCCTCGAGGAGTTCGTCGACACCGGTGCGGTCTCCTTCTCCGCGCGCCACCTGACCGTCACGGTCGACGGCGGCAAGCAGATCCTGAAGGACGTCTCCTTCGGCGTCCCGGAGAAGTCGCTGGTCGCGGTGATCGGCCCGTCCGGCTCCGGCAAGTCGACCCTGCTCAAGGCGCTCACCGGCTACCGGCCCGCCAACCAGGGCGAGGTCCTCTACGACAACCGGAACCTGTACAAGCAGTTCGCCGAGCTGCGCCAGCGCATCGGTCTGGTCCCGCAGGACGACATCCTGCACAAGGAACTGACCGTCAGGAAGGCCCTGAAGTACGCGGCCAAGCTGCGCTTCCCGGCCGACACCACCGCGCAGGAGCGCAACGCCCGCATCGACGAGGTGCTGGGCGAGCTGAAGCTCGACATCCACAAGGACAAGAAGGTCACCTCGCTCTCCGGTGGCCAGCGCAAGCGGGTGTCGGTGGCCCTGGAGCTGCTCACCAAGCCGTCGCTGATCTTCCTGGACGAGCCGACCTCCGGTCTCGACCCGGGCATGGACCGTGACGTCATGCAGCTGCTGCGCGGCCTCGCCGACGACGGCCGCACGGTCCTCGTCGTCACCCACTCCGTGGCCGAGCTGGCACTGTGCGACAAGCTGCTGGTGATGGCGCCGGGCGGCGCGGTCGCCTACTTCGGTCCGCCGGAGGAGGCGCTGAACTTCTTCGGTTACGACAGCTGGGCCGACGTCTTCTCCGCCTTCGAGAACTACCGCGACTACGACTGGGCGGGCCGCTGGAAGGGCTCGCAGCACTACCAGATGTACGCGGCGGACCTCGACTCGGTCGCCCCGCAGTCCGCGTCCGTGCCGGTGCCCCAGGCCGTCAGGCCGCCCAAGCCGCAGGGCTGGGGCTCGCAGCTGATGACCCTGATCCGGCGCTATGTGTCGGTCATCGCCTCCGACAAGGGCTTCCTGGCGCTGACGGTGATCCTGCCGGCGGTCCTCGGCGCGGTCAGCCTGCTGATCGACCACAGCCGCGGTCTGCTGGTCAACGAGACGATCAACCCGAGGACCGGCGCGCACGTCCCGAACGGCACCGCCACCACCGTTCTGCTGATCCTCGCCGTCGGCGCGTGCTTCGCGGGTGCCGCGAACTCGGTCCGTGAGCTGATCAAGGAACGGGTGATCTACGAGCGGGAGCGGGCGACGGGTCTGTCCCGTTCGGCGTACCTGATGTCGAAGGTGGTCGTGCTCGGCGCCGTCACCGTGCTGCAGGGCCTGATGGTCGGCGTGATCGGCTTCGCCAGCAGGGAGATCCCCGCCGAGGGGCTCGTCCTCGGCGGCTCGACGCTGCTGGAGCTGTGCCTGCCGATCATGGCGCTGGGCTTCACCTCGATGATGGTCGGCCTGGTGATCTCCTCGCTGGTGAAGACCGCCGAGAAGACCATGCCGCTGCTCGTCATGTTCGCGATCATCCAGGTCGTCTTCACCGGCTGTCTGTTCGCGCTGCACGGCACGCTCGGCGTCAACGAGTTCTCGTACCTGATGCCGTCGCGCTGGGCGGTGGCCGCGGCCGGTACCACGCTGGACTTCAACAACATCGCCCCGAACACCGACGACCCGGGCAGTACCGACCCGCTGTGGGACCACACGGCCTCGGCCTGGGGCCTGGACATGGTCGCGCTGATCGCGCTCGGTGTGGCCTGCGGCTTCTTCGTGGCCCGCTTCCTGCGCCGCCACGAACCGGAGGTCATGCGCAAGTGACGCGCCCGTACGACACGCGCGAGCAGCCCGTGACCGTACGACGCCGAAGGGCGGCGCCCCGCAGTGGGGGTGCCGCCCTTCGGCGTCGTCACCGAGGTCCGCGCCGGCCCTCAGTACGCGCTGTTGACGTTGTCGATCGAGCCGTACTTGTCCGCCGCGTAGTTGGCGGCGGCGGTGATGTTGGCGACCGGGTCGTAGATGTTCCAGGACGTGCCGGAGACGTGGTACGCGGTGAAGGTCGGCGGGATGACCTGGAGCAGGCCCTTGGACGGGATGCCGTTGACGGCGTTCACGTCCCAGTTGTTGATGGCCTGGGGGTTGCCGGAGGACTCCCGCAGGATGTTGCGGTGCAGCCCGTTGTAGGAGCCCGGGATGCCCTTGGTCTTCATGATGTCCAGGGCCTGCCGGATCCAGCCGTCGAGGTTGTCGGCGTACGTCTTCGCGGCGACCGGCTGCATCTGCGGGCGCTGCGCGGAACGGTCGGCCGCCTGACGGGTGGCGCGCTCCTGCGCGGCCTTCCGGGCGGCGGCGGCTTCCGCGGCCTTCTTCTGCGCGGCGGCTTCCGCTGCCTTCTTCTGTGCGGCGGCGTCGGCCGCCTTCTTCGCGGCGGCCGCGTCCACGGCCTTCTTCTGCGCCGCGTACGCGTCGAGCTTGACGTTCGTGCCGGCCAGCTGGTCGGTGACCGTGCCCCTGACGTTCTTCAGGGAGGTGCCGGCAGCGACCTGCGCGGTCGTGGCGGGGGCGCCGGTGGTGACGGTCTCGGCGCTGCTGGGGACGGCCGAGAAGGCGAGGGCGGCGGCGCCGAGCGCGGCGACACCGGAAAGGGCGATCCCGTGCTGTTTCGTCAGGGCACGACTGCGGGCACGGCCGAGGATGTTCTGGGGCATGGCTGATGGACCTCTTCGATAGCGCGGAGGCCGCTCTGCGTCCGCCGGGGGCATCGGGTCCCCCCGCACGAACGCCGCGGGCGGAACCCGCGGCGCTGAGCGACGGATGCAATTCTTAGCTGGCGCAAAATCCCCAGGCAAAGGTGTGACGTACTATCCCGGGTAGTGGATCAGGGAGGGGCAAAATAGGACAGACGGGACCGTCTTTCCCGTTCATGTGGGGCGGTTCGTCTCCTATGCCCCTTCGTACGTGATGCAGGCCCTATGCGCGGGCTCACACCGCGCCTCCCGGACTCTCACGGTGCGTTGCCGCCGCAACGCTCTGGGTGAGGACTTTCGCGGCGGGAGGACGAGAGGGGCGTCGGGGCCCGGCGACGGCCGCCGGCATCAACGGATACGAGGCCTCCGGCTCGGGCAGCCCGGTCAGCGGACCGTCCACCACTCGTACCCCGCGTTCGGGCGTCCCGTGCACCCGCCGGCCCCCCGCCCGTCGTCCCCGCGGCTGGACGCCGTGCGCTCCACGCCCGGGCCCGGCGGCCTACGCCAACCGTCCTAGGTCAAGCGGACCGGGCCCGCCCGCACGGGACCGATCCGCGCTGCCGCACCCCGCCGGTACCGTGAGCACATGAGTCAAGGCCCCCGGTCCGGCCTCGCCGCGGTGAGTTCCGCGCTGCTGGCCATGAGCAGGCACCTGGAGGTACGCGACGTCCTCAAGACGATCGTCGCCTCCGCCCGTGAACTGCTCGACGCGCAGTACGCAGCCCTGGGCGTCCCCGACGACCACGGCGGCTTCGCCCAGTTCGTCGTGGACGGCGTCAGCGACGAACAGTGGCGCGCCATCGGCCCGCTCCCGCGCCAGCACGGCATCCTCGCCGCGATGCTCAGCGAGGCGAAGGCCGAGCGCCTCGCCGACGTGCGCAAGGACCCCCGCTTCGAGGGATGGCCGTCCGCCCACCCCGAGCTGGCCGACTTCCTGGGCCTGCCCATCCGCGACGGCGACGAGGTCATCGGCGCGCTCTTCCTCGCCAACAAGCTGTGCGCTCCGCCAGGACACCCGCAGCGCCCCGGACCCGAGAGCGGGTGCGGCTTCACCGAGGAGGACGAGGAACTGCTCGGCATCCTCGCCCAGCACGCCGCCATCGCCCTCACCAACGCCCGCCTCTACGAGCGCAGCCGCGAACTGACCATCGCCGAGGAACGCTCCCGGCTCGCCCACGAACTGCACGACGCGGTCAGCCAGAAACTCTTCTCCCTGCGCCTGACCGCCCAGGCCGCCGCAGCGCTCGTCGACCGCGATCCCGCCCGCGCCAAGGACGAACTGCACCAGGTCGCGGCCCTCGCCGCCGAGGCCGCCGACGAACTGCGCGCCGCCGTCGTGGAGCTGCGGCCCGCCGCACTGGACGAGGACGGCCTGGTCGCCACCCTGCGCACCCAGGTCCAGGTGCTGGACCGCGCCCACACCGCGCGCGTGACCTTCACCGGCAGCGGCTTCCGCGCCCTGCCCGCCGCCCAGGAGGAGGCCATGCTCCGGGTGGCCCAGGAGGCACTGCACAACGCCCTGCGCCACTCCGGCGCAGCCCGGGTCGACGTCAGCGTGCGGCGGCGCGGCTGCGGAGCGGTCCTGCGCGTCACCGACGACGGCGTCGGCTTCGACCCGACGTCGGTCCGCCGCGCCGGACGCCACCTCGGCCTGGTCTCGATGCGGGACCGGGCGAGCGGGGTCGGAGGCACGCTGACCGTGGAATCGGCGCCCGGAAAGGGCACCACGATCGAGATGGAGGCCCCCGGTGGGTGAACCGATCAAGGTGCTCCTCGTCGACGACCACCAGGTCGTCCGCCGGGGCCTGCGCACCTTCCTGGAGGTCCAGGAAGACATCGAGGTCGTCGGTGAGGCCGCCGACGGCGCCGAGGGAGTGGCCCGCGCCGAGGAGCTGCGGCCCGACGTCGTCCTGATGGACGTCAAGATGCCGGGCACGGACGGCATCGACGCCCTGCGCCGGCTGCGCGAACTCGACAACCCCGCGCGCGTGCTCATCGTCACCAGCTTCACCGAGCAGCGCACGGTCGTCCCGGCGCTGCGCGCGGGCGCCGCCGGGTACGTCTACAAGGACGTGGACCCCGACGCCCTCGCCGGCGCCATCCGCTCCGTGCACGCCGGGCACGTCCTGCTCCAGCCGGAGGTCGCCGAGGCCCTGCTCTCGCAGGAGGAGACCGGCACCGGTCACGGCAGGGGCAGCACGCTGACCGAGCGGGAGCGCGAGGTGCTCGGCCTGATCGCGGACGGCCGCTCCAACCGCGAGATAGCCCGCGCCCTCGTACTGTCCGAGAAGACCGTCAAGACACACGTCTCCAACATCCTGATGAAGCTCGACCTCGCCGACCGCACCCAGGCCGCGCTGTGGGCCGTACGCCACGGCATGGCCGGCTGAGACGCCCGGCCGGCACCTCACCCGACCCCGAGGTCCGACCCCGAGGTCCGCCCCCGATGTCCGCCCCCGGCACCGGCCGGGCGGCGAGGAGCCCGGCCGGCGCTCAGCGCACTCCCCGCTCCCGCTCCTCCACGACCGCGTTGTACGCCGCGACCTGCGCCCGCCGGGCCGTCCGCTCGACCGGCCGCAGCGCCTCGGCACGCGCCGCCATCTCGGCGGAGCTGACCGCACCCCCGTGCCCGTGGTCGTACGCCAGCGACACCAGCAGCCCCACCCGCTGCGCCAGCTCCAGCACCCGCACCGCGCGCGGCGGATATCCCGGCGCCAGCACCTCCCGGCCGCGCTCGGCCCGCGCCCGGTACGCGCCGATGGCCGCCTCCGCCACCGGACCCGACCCGGCGACGTCCAGCCCGGACAGCACCTCGGTCGCCTCCCGCAGCGCCTCCGCCAGCTCCCGCTCGGCCTCACCCAGCGACGGCACGTCCGCGGGCGGCGCCTCCCGCACCGGCAGCACGTGCCACACCACCTCCACGTGCACATCACCCTCCGGCCCGGCCTCGAACACCTCGGGGACCAGCCCGGCCGCCGCGCCGTGACAGATCACCGCCTCCCCGGCCTCCAGCGCACGTGCGTTGAACTCGACGGGTCCGCTCAGCCCCAGCGGATGCCCCGGCGCGGGCAGCGCCACCCGCAGCCCGGCCACCCCCAGCGCGCGCAGCCGCCCCAGCGCCAGCGTCAGCCCGACCGGCGCGGACTCACCGGGCAGTCCCTCCACCCGGTGCACCGCGTCCTCGCCCACGATGGCGAGCACGGCGTCGTCCGGAGAGACAAGTCCGGCCAGAAGGGCGTTTCCCCAAGCGGCGAGGCGTCCTGAACGCGATTCCGAGAGCATGCCCCCACCCTAAGGACCGGACCGATGGAATGGTGGCGGACGCTCGTGGCGTAGATTTCATAAGGGCTGCGCCCGCGGGCGTGGCGGACCCGAGCCACAGGCGTACGCGACAGCCGAGACCGGCGACACTGCAAGGGGAGACAACACGCTCATGAGCGATGTTCTGGAGCTTCAGGACGTATCCGTGGTCCGGGAGGGCCGGGCTCTGGTGGACCAGGTCTCCTGGTCGGTGAAGGAGGGCGAGCGCTGGGTCATCCTCGGTCCCAACGGCGCCGGCAAGACCACCCTCCTGAACGTCGCCTCCAGCTACCTCTACCCCAGCAAGGGCACCGCCACCATCCTCGGCGAGACCCTCGGCAAGCCCGGCACCGACGTCTTCGAACTGCGCCCCCGCATCGGCATGGCCGGCATCGCCATGGCGGAGAAGCTCCCCAAGCGTCAGACGGTCCTCCAGACGGTCCTCACCGCCGCCTACGGCATGACCGCCGGCTGGCAGGAGGTCTACGAGGCCGTCGACGAGCAGCGCGCCCGCGCCTTCCTCGACCGCCTCGGCATGAGCGACTACCTGGACCGCAGGTTCGGCACCCTCTCCGAGGGCGAGCGCAAGCGCACCCTGATCGCCCGCGCCCTGATGACCGACCCCGAGCTGCTCCTGCTCGACGAGCCCGCCGCCGGCCTCGACCTCGGTGGTCGCGAGGACCTCGTCCGCCGCCTCGGCCGGCTCGCCCGTGACCCCATCGCCCCCTCGATGATCATGGTCACGCACCACGTCGAGGAGATTGCCCCCGGCTTCACCCACGTCCTCATGATCCGCCAGGGCAAGGTCCTCGCCGCCGGCCCGATCGAGCTGGAACTGTCCTCCCGCAACCTCTCCCTCTGTTTCGGCCTTCCGCTTGTCGTGGAGCAGGTCGGTGAGCGCTGGACCGCCCAGGGCCTGCCCCTGTCCTGACCCGCCCCCGGGCCGGTTCCGCTCCCGTTCGCGCCCTGTCCGCCGCCCGGTCGCGGTCCTACCATGACCTTGTGAACGACATCGGCGCATGGGTGTGGTGGCTCGTCGGCGCGGCGGCGCTCGGAATCCCGCTCGTCGTCACCGCCATGCCCGAGTTCGGCATGCTCGCGGTGGGAGCCGTCGCGGCGGCGGTCGTCTCCGCCCTCGGCTTCGACGCGGTCGTCCAAGTCCTCACGTTCGTCGCCGTCTCCGTCGCCCTCATCGCGGTCGTCCGCCCCATCGCGGCCCGGCACGGCAGACAGCGTCCCCGACTCGCCACGGGGATCGAGGCATTGAAGGGCAGACAGGCCGTGGTACTGGAGCGGGTCGACGGCTCCGGTGGCCGTATCAAGCTCGCCGGCGAGATCTGGTCGGCCCGCGCGCTCGACACCGCCCGTGCCTACGAAGTGGGCCAAGAAGTGGACGTCGTGGACATCGAAGGGGCCACCGCGGTCGTCATCTGAGGACAACTCACCGAGAACGACTCACGAGTTGCGCGACGGTCTGTCAGACTCGACCAGCAAGATCCTCAACAGTCATGAGATCTGCCGAAGGCGCCGAAGCGGAGAAGGGTACGGGGAGCGACGATGGAACCGGTCATCATCGTCCTGATCATCCTGGTGGTGTTGGTTTTCATCGCCCTGATCAAGACGATCCAAGTCATCCCACAGGCCAGCGCCGCCATCGTCGAGCGCTTCGGCCGCTACACGCGGACGCTCAACGCGGGCCTCAACATCGTGGTCCCGTTCATAGACACCGTCCGCAACCGCATCGACCTGCGTGAACAGGTCGTCCCGTTCCCGCCCCAGCCGGTGATCACCCAGGACAACCTGGTCGTGAACATCGACACGGTCATCTACTACCAGGTCACCGACGCCCGGGCCGCCACCTACGAGGTCGCCAGCTACATCCAGGCGATCGAGCAGCTCACCGTCACCACGCTGCGCAACATCATCGGCGGCATGGACCTGGAGCGCACCCTGACCTCCCGCGAGGAGATCAACGCGGCCCTGCGCGGCGTCCTCGACGAGGCCACCGGCAAGTGGGGCATCCGCGTCAACCGCGTCGAGCTGAAGGCCATCGAACCACCCACCTCCATCCAGGACTCGATGGAGAAGCAGATGCGCGCCGACCGTGACAAGCGCGCGGCCATCCTCACCGCGGAGGGCACGCGCCAGGCCGCCATCCTCACCGCGGAGGGCGAGAAGCAGTCCCAGATCCTGCGCGCCGAGGGCGAGGCCAAGGCAGCCGCCCTGCGCGCGGAGGGCGAGGCCCAGGCCGTCCGCACGGTCTTCGAGGCCATCCACGCCGGCGACCCGGACCAGAAGCTCCTTTCCTACCAGTACCTCCAGATGCTCCCCAAGATCGCCGAAGGCGACGCCAACAAGCTCTGGATCGTCCCCAGCGAGATCGGTGACGCCCTCAAGGGCCTCTCCGGCGCGATGGGCAACTTCGGCCCCTTCGGCGGCGGTTCGGGCAACGGCGGCAACTCCGTCCCGCCCCAGAACACCGGCCCGGCCACGGATCGCCGCGAGAAGCCGACCATCGACTGAGCCTGCCCAGGGGGGCGTTCGGCCAGACCGAGCCCGCATCGGCCACCGGGTCACCGCCGTTGGCCCCGCGCGCTCACGGGCACCCTCCCACCGGGCGCGGTCCGGCCCACCCCAGGACCGGACCGGAATGCCCCCGGTGCGCACGGTCACCAGCCCGGCGTCGACCTGCCGGCACGACCGGTCCGGGTCAGCACACCTAGGGCCTCTCTTTTTGCAGCTGCACGCACCAGACCCCGCTCGGGTAGGCCATGCGGCGCCCGCGATCCCGGCCGGCCTGTTCCGAAAGAAAGGCCCTAGGTGTGCTGTCTCGGGACGTTGGTGACACGCGGGCTGGGTGCTTGAACAGGTGAGGGCCTTCTGGGTTCGGTGTGGATTGCGACATCTGCACCAACGCTCAGGAGGC
>NZ_JBIBVY010000026.1:0-94389 GCF_043080665.1 Streptomyces sp. NPDC014991 | reverse complement strand
GGGATCGGGTGATCCTGCATCTGCGGTTCGTGGAGGAGCTGACGCAGGCGCAGATCGGTGAGCGTCTGGGTGTCTCCCAGATGCATGTCTCGCGGCTGCTGTCCCGCACCCTCAAGCGCCTGCGCGAAGGGATGCTGGCCACCAGCTGACGGCCACGGACTCACCCGGCGCCCTTGAACACGGGGGCGCCGTCACCGTCGCCCCGCACTCGTCGGGTCGCCCGCGCCACCGCGTGCGGGGGCCGAGGGCTCCCGGTCCGCCGGGGAGCCGACGGCCGTGCGGGGCGTCGTGCGTCGACGGCGTCGCCGCCGTGTTCACCGCCCGTCCGCGCCTCCGGCCGGTTCCGGCGCGCATGCCCACAAGGCAGGCCACAGCCCCCCACCCGCGGGGGCTTTCCGCTTTCCCCCGTCCCCCGGCGGGCAAGTCGGGCCTGCTCGGCGCCCCTTCACCCGGCATTCGCCCAACGGCCCTGCCTCGCCCTCTTGTTGAACGGCGTGCGGTAGGGTACGTCCTGTTCGGTTTGATTTCCGGCCGGGGAGGGGCCATGGCTCAGCAGGAGCGAGCTGTCCGGACCCGGCGTGCTGTTCTCGAGGCCGCCGCCGGCGTCTTCGCGGAACGCGGATACGCGGCTGCCACCATCGCCGAGATCCTCCACCGGGCCGGCGTGACCAAGGGCGCCCTGTACTTCCACTTCGACTCCAAGGCCGCCCTCGCACGGGGTGTGCTCCAGGAGCAGATGAGGACCGAGTACCACGTGCCCCGGGAGCTGAAGCTCCAGGAGTGGGTGGACGCGGGCATGACCCTGGCCAAGCGCCTGCCCCAGGAACCCATGCTGCTCGCCGGTGTCCGGCTCTCCGCCGACCTCCAGGGCCACGACGTCCTCGGCAGTACCTGGCCGGCCTGGGCGCGGCTGACCTCGTGCGTCCTGACGGAGGCCAAGCAACGCGGTGAGGTCCTCCCGCACGTGGCGCCCGAGGAGACCGCCCAGGTCTTCCTCGGTGCGTGGATCGGCGTGCAGTTCGTCTCGCAGGCGGTGGCCGGCTGGGCGGACCTCGACGACCGTATGGCGGCACTGTACGACCACCTCCTCCCCTCGATCGCGGCCCCGGCCGTCCTGGTCCGGCTGGACACCGCGCCGGACCGCGGCGCCCGCGTGATCGCCGAGGTCCACGAGAAGTCGGCGGCCCTGGCCGGCGCCCCCGCCTGACCCGGCCCCACGCCGGAACCCCTCCCTCAGCCGTGTCCACGCCGCACCCGCCGCCTGATACCGAACCGCTGAGCCGGTTTTTCCGGAGGGGACCGCACGGTACGGAACGGCCGCCGTCCGAAGGGCCCGCGTCATCTGCCCGGTCAGGCACGCGGGACTCCGTCCGCCGCCCGGATCACTCTCAACCTCGCCCGTGCCGACTGCCGTTGGCGATCCGTTCACCTCTGGACGGCGTCGGACGCGGGCAGCGCGTCCGATGCGAAATCATGTGCGCGTGGTCACTAGGATGTGAGACCAAGACAACCAAGCGACCGGCCCGTGACCTGCGTGCCGGTCGGGGTCGCCGATGCCAGGGACCGCTCCCCGGGCTGCGGTGATCTTCCTTCCCAGGAGGACCCTCCGCATGTTCCGACGAATAGGCAACGCCGTCGTCCGTCATCCCGTTTGGACGATCGTGGCGTGGCTGATCGCCGCGGTGGCCATTGTGGCCACCGCTCCGAGTCTGCCCTCCAACAGCGACGAGAGCAGTTTCCTGCCGAAGAGTTACGAATCCATCAAAGCGGCACAACTCCAGGAGAGGGCGTTCCCCAGCGCCTTCACCCCGTCCGCGATCGCGCTCTACCAGCGCACCGACGGCGGCAAACTGACCGCCGCCGACCAGAAGGATGTCGCCCGGATCACCTCGGATCTGGGCAAGAAGCACATCGACCAGGTGCAGAAGGTCGTCCCCGGCCAGCCGTCCAAGGACGGCAGGTACGCCCTGACCCTGGTGCAGATGGACAGCAAGAACGCCGGCCAGCCCAAACAGGTCGACGCTGCCAGGGACTTGCGCGCGGAGGTCAGGAAACTGGCCAAGGGCACGCATCTCGACGTGAAACTCGGCGGCTCGGCCGCCCAGGCGCTCGACCAGGAGGACTCGTCCAAGCGCGGCCAGGCGCTGATCGGTATCGGCACCTTCGTGATCATCCTGGTGACGCTGCTGATCATCTTCCGGGCGCCGATCCTCGCCGTGCTGCCCCTGCTGCTGATCGGTCTCGTGTCCGCCGTCGCCAACGGGCTGATCGCCTACGCCACCAAGCTGTTCGACCTCCAGGCCAACAGCTCGATCTCCTCCATCCTGATCGTCGTCCTCTTCGGCGTCGGTACGGACTACTTCCTGTTCCTGATATTCCGGTACCGCGAAAGGCTGCGCGCCGGTGACGAGCCCAAGCAGGCCATGATCAACGCGGTCGCCCGGGTCGGCGAGGCCATCGCCTCGGCGGCCGGAGCGGTCATCATCGCCTTCCTCGCCCTCGTGCTGTCCACGCTCGGCTTCCTCAAGCAGATGGGCCCGGCGCTGGCCATCGCGGTCGCCGCCACCCTGGTCGCGGGCCTGACCCTGATCCCGGCCGTGGTCTCGCTCATCGGACCCAAGGTGTTCTGGCCCTCCAAGTCCTGGCAGAAGGAACCGGAGAACGCCCGCTTCGCCGCCCTCGGCCGTGGCGTGCAGCGCCGCCCGGCGCTGACCGCCGTGGTGTCCGGTCTCATCCTGCTCGCCCTGTCGCTCGGCACGCTCGGCTACAAGGCCACCTTCGACCTGGCTTCGGGCTCCATGCCCAAGACCAAGGAGTCCATGGTCGTCCAGGACGAGATGCAGAAGGCGTACTCGGCGGGCGCCGCGGCACCCACCGACGTCTACCTCTCCAGCACCGACGGCAAGCCGCTGGACAGGTCCGCCTTCGACGCCTACGCGCAGAAGCTCGGCGCCGTGGACGGTGTCGCGGCCGCCCGCATGACCCAGGTGAACAAGCAGGGCACCACCGCCGACTTCACCGTCACGCTCAAGTACGAGGCGTCCACGGACAAGGCCATCGACGCCGTGGGCCGGGTCCGCGACGTCGCGCACTCCGCCGCGCCCGGCGGCACCGAGGCGCTCGTCGGCGGCATGTCCTCGATCTTCAAGGACATCAACGCCGCGGTGAACCACGACTACCGCACGGTGTTCCCCGTCGCCGCCCTGCTCATCATGATCATTCTGGGGCTGCTGCTGCGCAGTGTGGTCGCACCCTGGTACCTGATGGCCTCGGTGGGCCTCGGCTTCGGTGCCACCCTCGGCGCCACCGTGTGGATCTTCCAGGACGGGCAGGGCCACTCGGGGCTGATGTTCATGCTCCCGGTGATCATGTACCTGTTCGTTGTCGCGATCGGCACCGACTACAACATCCTCATGATCGCCCGACTGCGTGAGGAGGCCCGTGAGGGCCGCGACCCCCGCGAGGCGGCGGGCATGGCAGTACGCCACGCCGGACCGACCGTGGCCGCGGCGGGCTTCATCCTGGCGGCGACCTTCGCCACGATGATGCTGGCGGGCAACTCGCTGCTCATGGAGATGGGCTTCGCCGTCTCCTTCGGTATCGCGGTCGCCGCGTTCGTGATGGCGATGTTCTTCACCCCGAGCCTCACGGCGCTCATCGGCCACGCGGCCTGGTGGCCGGGCCACGGAGACCGGGTGACGGTGCCGGCCGCCGGCGCGACCGCCGTTACCGACGGCTCCGCGCCGGTGCACGGAGACGAGGACCGGGACGCCACCCACGACCCGGCGGGTCGCCGCGGCTGACCGCGTCACCCACCGAAGCTCTGCCGGGCCGTACGGCCCACGGAAGTCCTGCCGGGCCGCACGCCCGGCAGGACTTCTTCGCGTTCGGCGGGCAAGCCGTGCCGGCGCTCCCGGGCGCCGACGCGGACGCAGGCGCCCCGCACCGGACACGGCCGTGCGCGGAAAGCTGGGGGCCACGGAAACCGTGACCGTAGGCGGTCAGTGCGCACCGCACGCCCGTGTGAGCCCTGTACGCGCCCCCGCCCGTGCGACAAGACTGCGCTCTCGGCGGGCAGTCGGCCGCGGTGCCGACGCCGGCCGTCCCAGTGACCAGGAAGGCAGGTCGGCGCCGTGCTGTTGTGTCTGCCCACGTCCGTGACGGAAGCGCAGGAATGCCTGGCCGAGGGGGCCGTGCCGATCGGCGGGGCGACGCTCGTGTGGGCGACGTGGCAACGGGACGGTTTCCCCGGCCTCGCCATGTCCCTGCGGGAGGTGCCGGAGGCCAACGTCCTGGGACGCGAGACCGTCGGTGGCGCCGTGCTCCTGCACCGGATCGACGCCCAGCAGCCGGACGTGCTGCGGCTGGCCGCCGCGACGATCGGGACCGGCGCCGTGCGGCGGACCGCGACGGTCGGGGGCAACCTCGTCGGCAGTACGCTGCGTTGCCTGCTCCCCGCCGCCCTCGTCCTGGATGCCCGCGCGACGGTTCTGGAGACCGACGGGATCCGCGAGGCGGACCTGGCCGAGGTCGTCGCCAAACGGCCCGTCCTGCTCAGCCTGCGCTGGCGCGCGCCGATCGCCTCCGCCTACCGCAAACTGCCCGGCGAGGCGGGCGGGCCGCCCCCTCTGGTCGTGGCCTCGGCCCTGCGTGCCGGTGACGGCGCGGACCGGCGCCTGCGCGTCGCCGTACGCGACGGCTACGACGTGCTCAGCGGGGACACCGCCGCTGACACCGACGCCGAAGAGGCCCTCGACGCACTGCGCGGCACGGCCCTGGGCGACCTGCCGGCCGTCGCCTGGCAGGTGGTCCGCCCGCAGGTCACCGGTCTGCTGCACGGCAACGCTGACGACCGAGCCGGCCCCGGCGCGCCGCAGCGGTGACTCCGCCGTGCGCCCCGGGAGCCGGGACGCCGCCGCACGGTCACGGCGTGAACCGGGCGGCGGCGTACGTCCGCGCAGGTGCAGAACCGTCCCGGACCCGCCGGCCGTTTGCCGTCTCGGCAAAGACGCTGGCCGCCGGCCGTCGCCCTGACCGAGCCTGACCGGGCACCGCTCCCGTACCCGGAAGGCACACCGTGACCGCGACGACGATCGCCCCGACCCCACCCCTCCTGCCGAGCAGCCGCAGACGCTGGACGGTGCTGGCCGTCTGCTGTCTGAGCATGTTCCTGGTCGGCCTGGACACCACCGTCGTCAACGTGGGCCTGCCCGCCATCGGCCACGGTCTGCACGTGGGAACCCGCGGTCTCGAGTGGACCGTGGACGCCTACACCATCGTCCTGGCCGGTCTGCTGATCTCCTCCGGCGCGCTGGCGGACCGGTTCGGGCGCCGGCGGGTGTTCCAGTGGGGGCTGACGGTGTTCGGCGCGGCCTCGCTGGCCTGCGCGCTGGCCCCGTCGGTGGGCACGCTCATCGCGGCCCGCGCGGTGCAGGGGATCGGCGCCTCCATGCTCAGCCCCGTGGCACTCGCCATCGTGGTCAACGCCATTCCCGACCCGCGGGAGCGGGCGCGGGCGATCGGCGTGTGGGCGTCCGTCTTCGGGCTCAGCACGGCCGCGGGCCCGGTCACCGGCGGCGCTCTCGTCGCGGGACTCGGCTGGCGGTCACTGTTCTGGATCAACGCTCCGGTCATCGTGGCCGCCCTCGTCCTCAGCGCGGTGTTCGTGCCGGAGTCCCGGGCGGCGAAGCCCCGGCGGCTCGACCTTCCGGGGCAGCTCCTGCTGACCGTGACGATCGGCCTCTGGGTCGGCGTCCTCATCGAGGGGCCGCGCATCGGCTGGACGTCACCCGCGGCGCTCGCCGCCTACGCCCTCGCCGTCGCGGCGACGGCGGGATTCGTGTGGGCGGAGTCCCGCCGGGCCGAACCGCTGGTGGACCCGGGCCTGTTCCGCGGGCCCGTGTTCAGCGGCGCGGTCCTGGGCGCCGTGGCGGTCTTCGCCGCGCTGAACGTGACACTGCTGCTCAACACCCTCTACCTCCAGCACGCCCGCGGCTTCACCCCGCTGGCCGCCGGTACGGCGACCCTGCCCATGGCGTTCGGCGCCACCGTCTGCGCACCGTGGTCCGGCCGCCTGGTCGGCCGTACCGGCCCGCGGCTGCCGCTGTGCCTGGCGGGCGGCTTCCTCACCGCCGGCGGGCTGTGCCTGACCGGGCTCGACCGGCACACCAGCGTGTACCTGCTGCTGTTCGCCTACCTGCTCATCGGCATCGGGTTCGGCTTCGCCAACGCGCCGATCACCAACACCGCGGTGAGCGGACTGCCGCCCGCCCGGGCCGGGGTGGCGGGCGCCGTCACGTCCACCGCCCGACAGCTCGGCTCCGCCGTCGGCATCGCCGTCGCCGGTGGCCTGGTCGCGGGCACCGGCCCCGCGGGACTGGCCCATGCCGCCCGCCCGGGCTGGCTGCTGGTCGCCGCCTGCGGCCTCCTGCTGCTCCTCGTGGCCCGCGCGTTTCGGCCCCGGCGGACCGGCCAGGAGCCCGGATCCGGCACACCGGCCGCCGCGCGGGCCCGCTGACGGACGCGGGTGTTTCGTCCGGCCCGGGGCGATGTGTCATGGTGGCCGGTATGGCGACACAGACGGACGTGGCCGTGCTGGTCGGGTTGCAGGCCTCGGGGAAGTCGACCTTCTGCACGCGGTGCCTGTCCGACCGGTACGAGCTGGTCAGCAAGGACCTGTTCCCCCAGAAGGCCAGGAACAAGCAGGGCCGGCAGATGCGGCTGCTGGCCGAGCACCTGGCGGCCGGACGGGCGGTGGCCGTGGACAACACGAACCCGTCGCCGCAGGAATGGGCTCCGCTGGTGGAACTGGCCCATGCCCACGGCGCGACGACGACGGCCTACTGGTTCCCGCCGGACGTGACCGGATCCCTGCGGCGCAACGCCGCGCGCGAGGGCCGCGACCGGGTCCCCGACGTCGGTGTCCTGGCCACCCTGAAACGGCTGCGCGAACCGTCGCCGGCGGACGGGTTCGACGCGGTGCACGAGGTACGGTTCGACGGCCGGGGCGGCTTCGAGGTGCGGTCCTGAGCCGAGTGCGCCCTTCGGCCCGGACCGTGCCGCCGGGCCGCTGCCCGAGAGCCGTCGCCCGGGTGCTGCGGTGATCTGGTGCTTGGCGCGGGGCGCCCGCGGACGGCCCGGGCCCAGCCGTCAGGGCAGGGTGCGGCACAGCAGGGCCGCGGGGCCGGGGCGGCTGCCCACCCGGGTGGTGAAGGCGATTCCGGCGGCGTACTCCGTCGCCGCGCACTGCCCCTTGGAGCTGCCGTACGCGAAGTCCCCGCCGGCCGCGTCGGCGGGACGGTTGTCGGACCGGTCGAACCACACCGTCCGCCCGGCACCCGACAGCGCGCCGCGTGCCGGGACGCACAGCGCCGTCGACACGCGCTCGCCGCGCAGCGCGTAGCCGATGAGGAACTCCCCTTCCGGGCACTGGTACTTGGTGTAGCCGGATGCCCAGTCCCCGCCGGCCGGCACCTGCCGCTCGTCGGTGACCACCGTCCGGCGCGCGTCCGCGGCGCGCAGGTCCGCCGTACCCGTGTCGGTGCACAGGCCGCGCCCGCCGGTGTGGCTGAGCCCGAGCAGTCTGGTGCCGTCGGGGCAGGCGGCCTTGTACGCTCCCGGGTCCCAGTCTCCCGCGGCGCGCACCCGCAGTGACGCGACCGCGTCACCGTGATCGGTGCTGAGCATGCGCCAGACGGGAACCGGCGTCACGGGACCGGCCTTGCCGCCCGGCGCGGTCATCAGGTGCTGCCATGCCGCGCCGCGCCAGTCGCCGGGGTCGAGGATGCCGGTGCGGTGCCCGGTGTCGTCGTAGCGCAGCAGTGCCCAGTCGTCGTGGCCCGCGAAGCCGACCAGCGGCCAGAACGCGAAGTCGGCGTCGTGCTCGGCGAGATATCCGGTGACGTTGCCGAACCAGGCCCGGGCCGTGGGGTTCGTCTCGCCCGACCCGATGCCGAACTCGCTCACCCACACCGGAGCGGTGTAGTGCCGGCCGCTCTCCTCCACGAAGAACGCCTCGTCGTCGAGGGTCGTGGCCAGCTCGGCGCGTGACAGGTCCTGGTAGCGGGCGTCGTGGGTCTCGCCGACGCCGGTGGCACCGCTGTGGTGCGGGCCGGTGTAACCGTAGAAGTGCGCGGAGTAGACGAGTTTCCGGGCGTCCACGAGCGTGTGCGACAGCGTGCGGGCGGGAGTGAGCACCGGCCGGCCGTGGGGGAGCCCGTCCACGGGCACCCCGGTCCAGTTGATCCCCTCGATGACGACGAGGAGGCGTGGGTCGCCCTCGGTGAGGATGCGGTCGGCGGCGGCCTGGGCCGCGCCGTACCAGTCGTGGTCGTCGCCCAGGCCCCAGTTGGGATCGTCCAGCACGTCGCGCCGGACCTCGTTGTACAGATCGGCGCCGACCACGCGCGGGACGGAGGCGTAACGGCGGGCCATGAACACCCAGTCGTCCGCCCACTGCCCGGTGGACTGCCCACTGTTCCACCGCTCGTTGCCGTCGATGCCGCAGCACCAGCGGGAGGTGTTGGTGTGGTTGTTGAGGACGACCGCGAAACCGCCCCGGCTGAGCGCGTCCACCACGGCGTCGTACACCTCCAGCGGTGTCCTGCCGCGGAGTCGGGGATTGGCCGCGACGGCGCTGTCCGGGACGGCAGCCGTACGGTGGATCATCTCGTTGGAGAACGGCAGCCGGATGGTGTTGATCCCCGACTGCCGGAAGTCGGCGAGGAGTTGGGCCAGTGGTGCGCGGTCCAGACCGAGGGGGATGCCGTGGGAGTCCTGTCCGGCGTGATGGTTGGCGGGGTCGGCGGCACTTCCGCTGCCGCTCCAGGACCCCTGCGCGCCGTCCCAGTTGGCGCCCTTCAGCCGGAAGCGGTCGCCGTGCGCGTCGACGATGTACCGGCCCCGGGCCGACAGGGGCGCTTCCCAGTCGGCGGGGTCCGCCGCGTCGGCGGCGCCCCCGGCCACGGCGGAGCGCGGTGGTACGGCGGCGGCCGGCGTGGCCAGGGTGGTGGTGAGGGTGGTGGCGGTGGTGAGCATGAGACCCGCGGCGGCGACGGCGAACCGCAGCACGGCTGGTGGCATCGGCATGAGGGGCTGCCTTGGGTCGGAGGCATGGGGAGCGGGGCGACGGGCCGGCGGCCCCGGCCGGGGCCGGGGCCGGAAGGCGGACGACCGGAGCGCGGCCGGCCCCGGACGGTGCGCGAGCCTTGCGGAGAACGCTCCAGGTCACGGGGAAGCCGCGGAACGGATCAAGAAACGTGCGGCGGACGTCAGCCGAGGACCTGCTGCGTGACCACGATGTGTCCGGCGTCGGGGTTCAGGCTGCCGCCCAGCCGGCCGAACGCGCCGTCGGTGAGATCCAGGCACTTGGGTTCCTGCGGGGTCTGCGCGAACGTGCCCCGGTCGTTGATCCGGACCACCAGCGACCTGCCGTTGGCGACGTTCGTCACCTGGACCCGGGTCCCGAACGGCAACTGGGGCAGGCGGCTGAGCGAAGTGGCCGCCGTGTCGGCGTTGTTGTCGAAGACCTCGCCGCTGGCGGTCAGCGCGCCGGGCGGTTGGGGGCCGTAGTGCGTCGCCCAGCACTGCTCGCCGGCGGCCTGGGCGGGGGAAGCGGTGAGCAGGCCGGCCGGTACGGCGAGGGCGACGGCGAGTGCGGCCTGTAACAGTGCGGAACGGGTGGGGGGTTGTACGGCCACGGAGAAGATCACAGCCTTTCGCGGTCGACGGATGTAAGGACGGGCCGCACCCGGCTCGCTGCCCCGGGTGCAGGTCCGCCCGGCATCGGAACGTAAAAGGTCTGAACCACAGCCGTCAAGGTGTGAACTGGCCGCTGGCGCACGAGACTTGTGATGTCCGGAACGTGAAGGCAGTCTTCGTACGGCGATGAGGAGGCTGTTCGGATGACGAAAGTCCGCTGCCTGCCTGCCGACGCAGCCGTGGTGAGGTTCCGCCCGCGCACGGCCGCCTGCGTGTACCTCGCCTACGCGGGGCGGGGGAGGCGCTCCGCCAGCGTGGCCGCGAACTCCTCCACCCGGGCCGGCCGGGTGCGCAGATCCCTCACCCGCTGCCGGGCGGCGTGTTCGAAGTCGCGGACCCGCTCCAGCAGTGCCTCGCGGGGGAGTCCGGTGCCGCGTCGAGACGGTCGGTGGCCTCCGGCAGGGCACGCCTCAGGCCGAGGCTCGTGTCCGTGGGCACCTTCGACTGGCACTCCGTCGCCCCGAGGACGCTGAGGCGGATGCCGGCCGGGGAGATCACGGCCATGCTGATCACCGTCGTCCGTGTGGCCGCCACCCACAACCTCGCCATCGGTGTCGTCGTCGGCCCGGTCCACTACGCCACCGACCCCGGCAAGGCCGTCATCGACCTGACGGCCGCGCACATCTGGGCCGCTTCCTCCGTGGCCGCCCCGGGCGCCATCGAGACGAAGTACGCCCAGCGCGGCGAGACCGCCGAGATCATCGGTCTGAACGAGGCCGGGCGCCCGCATGCACGGGGCGCCCGGCGGCGAGCCGGCCGGCAGCCACTGGGCCGAGCGGGCGGCCGGCTCGGTCGCCGGAGCGGCGACGTCCCGTCGTTCACCCTCTCCCCGCGACGCGGATACGAGCGGCAGGGCGACTCCGGCCCACCTCTCGGCCCACGCCGCGGCCGGAGCACGCGCACCGCCGCTCGTCGCGGAGTCCCCGGCCGGCGGCGTCAGTCGCCCGTGAGGACGACCAGCTGCCGGGTCGCCCGGGTCATCGCCACGTAGCGATCCACCGCTCCCTCGATGCCCTCGCCGAACCTCTCCGGGTCGACGAGGACGACCAGGTCGAACTCGAGTCCCTTCGACAGCTCGGGGGTCAGGGAGCGGACGCGCGGCGTCGCCCGGAACGTGGGATCGCCGATGACGCAGGCGGTCCCCTCCGCGTGCGCGGCGAGCCAGCCGTCGAGGATCGCGTCCAGGTCGGCGGTCGACCCGTGGACGACGGGCGCGCCGCCGCCGCGGATGGACACCGGCACGTTGGCATCCGGCAGCACGGCCCGGATGACCGGCTCGGCCTCCGTCATGATCTCCTCGGGCGTCCGGTAGTTGATGCTCAGGGGTGCCACGGTGACCCGGCCGAGCCCGACCCGTGCCAGCCGTTCCTGCCACGACTCCGTGAACCCGTGCCGGGCCTGGGCGCGGTCCCCGACGACGGTGAAGCTCCGGGACGGACAGCGCAGCAGCAGCATCTGCCACTCCGCGTCGGTCAGTTCCTGCGCCTCGTCCACGACGACGTGTGCGAACGGGCCGGCGAGCAGGTCCGGGTCGACGGTGGGCAGGGCGCTCCGGTCGACGAGGCTGTCCTTCAGGTCCTGGCCGTGCAGCATCATCACCGCGCCCTCACCGTCGTCGTCCGCCCTGAGCAGGCCCTCGACGACGGTGGACATGCGCTCGTGCTCGGCGGCCACCGCGGCCTCGTGCCGGCGCCTGCGCCGCGACGCCTCCGGGTCACCGAGCCGCTGCCGGGCCGCGTCCAGGAGCGGCAGGTCGGACACCGTCCACGCCTGGGCGTCCGCGCGCTGCAGGCGCTGTACGTCGTCCCGGTCCAGCCAGGGAGCGCACATCCGCAGGTAGGCGGGCACCGTCCACAGGTCACCGACGAGGTCGGCCGCCTCGAGCAGCGGCCAGGCGCGGCCGAACGTCGTGAGCAGCTCCCTGTTCTGCCGCAGCGCCCTGCGCAGCAGGGTCTCCGAGACGTCGCCGGGGTGCTTGTCCACCAGCATCGTCAGCAGCTCTTCCCAGACCTGGTGACGGGCGTCGTTGTGCGGCGTACCGGGCTCCGCCGCATCGAACGCCACGGCCCAGTCGTCGGCGGTCAGCCGGATCTCCGACCAGGGGGTGACGACCGTCATCCCCTCGGCGGGCGGTTCCTCGTAGAACCGGACGGCCTTCTCGATCGCCCGCACCATGTCCGCGGAGGACTTCAGCCGGGCCACGTCCGGGTCGGTCTCGACGGTCGCCGCCGCCCCCTCGGCGACGAGGTCCCGCAGGATGCAGGTCTGCACACCCTCCTCGCCGAGACTGGGCAGGACATCGGCCACGTAGTCCAGGTACGGCCGGTGCGGACCGACGAACAGCACGCCGCCCCGGCGGTGACCCAGGCGGGGGTCGGAGTACAGGAGGTAGGCGGAGCGGTGCAGGGCCACGACGGTCTTCCCCGTGCCCGGACCGCCGTCCACGACGAGAGCGCCGCGGGACCCCGCGCGGATGATGGCGTCCTGGTCGGCCTGGATGGTGGCGAGCACGTCCCGCATCCGGGCCGAGCGGTTGCCTTCGAGGCTGGCGATGAACGCGGACTGGTCGTCGAGCGCGGCGTGCCCCTCCAAGCCGTCGGCGGCGAACACCTCGTCCCAGTAGTCGCTGATCCGGCCGCGGGTCCAGCGGTAGCGGCGGCGGCTCGCCAGTCCCATCGGATTGGCGTGCGTGGCCCCGAAGAAAGGCTCCGCCGCCGGCGAACGCCAGTCGACCAGCAGCCGGCGTCCCGAGCTGTCGGTGAGGCCGAGCCGTCCGACGTACACGGGCTCGGGGTGGTCGGTGCTCACCATGTGCCCGAGGCACAGGTCCAGGCCGAAACGGCGCAGGGTGCGCAGGCGGGCGGTCAGCCGGTGGATCTCCGCATCCCGGTCCATCGCCTGGCGGCCCTTGCCGCCGGGCGCCTTCCGCTCGGCCTCCAGACGGTCGGACAGTTCGGCGACCGACTGCTCGAGGCACTCCGCGATGGCCGCGAAGTGCTCCTCGTCGCCACTGATCAGAGCCGGGTCGGCCTTGGAGGACAGGCGGTCGGGAAGGTCGAACGCGCCGAGGGCCAGGGGGTTCACGCATCAGCTCCGATATGAGATCGCTTGCGGCCATGACGACACCCGGTGCCGCGAGAAACCGGTTCAGGCCGGTCATTCTGCGGCACGACCGGGGCCTTGCCGCAAGGCCCCCGATCGGCTATATGTTGAGAGTGGCAAGGAGTGGGTGACCTCCTTGCCTTTTCTTTTTGCCCGTCTCCGTCCGGAACCCGGTCCCGTCCCCGTCCGGAAACCGGTGACGAAGCCAGGGTACCGAGCGTCCCTCTGAACGATCTTGGTGTAGGGACCCGGCTTCGGGATACCCGCGTCACACACCCCGCCCGACGCCGCCGGACGCGCGGTGGCGGAGTGCCGTCATGCGAACGCGGCCGGCCGGGGTTCGAGCGCCGTACGCGTACGGACAGACCGGGTGTCCGGCCACCCGACGCGAGCAGGACCCGAAGGATCCCGAGAAGACCCGAGACAAGGAGAACACGCATGTCGCAGGTGGAGGAGTCCATCGAGGTCGACGTCCCGGTCCGCACCGCCTACAACCAGTGGACCCAGTTCGAGACCTTCCCCCAGTTCATGGACGGCGTCGAGCGCATCGAACAGCGCACGGAGACCCTCACGCACTGGGTGACCAGGATCGACGGTGCCACCCGCGAGTTCGACGCCGAGATCACCGAGCAGATCCCCGACGAGCGCGTCGCCTGGACCACCGTGAGCGGCGAGGCCAAGCAGGCGGGGGTCGTCACCTTCCACCGTCTGGACGAGACCCGCACCAAGGTCATGCTGCAGATGAACTACGAACCCCACGGCCTGGCCGAGACCGTCGGCGACAAGCTCGGCGTCGTCAAGCGGCAGGTCACCGGCGATCTGGCGCGATTCAAGAAGTTCATCGAGGCCCGCGGCGGCGACGAGACCGGCGCCTGGCGCGGCGAGGTCTGAGCCACGCAGGTGAGGCCGTACCCCGCACCCTGCCGCACGGCGGGCGTGGGCACCGGTCTCGCGTCCGGCCGTCGTACGGGCATAACCCCGGCCGGCCGGGCAACACGCGGTGGCAACGGCGGGCAACCGCGCGACGAGGAGGGGACAGGGCCATGGCGGTCACGCGGCACGAGGCGTTCGCGATCAGCTTCGCGGCGATTGCAGGAGCGGGGACGGCCGTCGCGGCCGTCCGCTGGTGGAACCGCCGCCGGCCGCGGCCCTACCCCCACCGGCCGGGTGAGGACCGGGTGGAGGAGCTGCATCTGGCCTTCCAGGACCCCTCGGTCCCGGCGTCCGACGCCCCGGAAGAGGCACTGCACCGGTACTGGAGCCGGTTGCAGCCGCTCGACCTGACAGCCGAGAGGGCGGACGCGCTGCCCGCGCTGCCGCCCGAATGAGAACACCGGGAACAGCGAGGCACCGCTTCATCACCGTCGGCCGGATGAAGCCGGGCCATCTGCCCTGCACTGCTCTGTTCGGGGTACTCGCAGGCTCTCCGGGGGCCGGGCGCCGACGGCGTCTTCGGCCCGGACACAACGAGTGACGGGAGGTGATCGTCATGTCGGATACACAGTTCCACCAGGAGGCAGGCCGGCAGGCGCCGGGTTCGGAGCCGGTGGGCGAACTGGTACAACGCGCGTCGCAGCAGCTGACGGAGCTGGTGCGGGGCGAACTGCGCCTGGCACAGGCGGAGATGAAGGACAAGGGCAAGCGGTACGGCAAGGGCGGCGGACTGTTCGGCGGTGCCGGACTGGTCGGGTTCCTCATGCTCCAGGCCCTCGTGGCCACGGTGATCGCCGCACTGGCGGTACCCCTGCCGGTGTGGGCCGCGGCCCTCATCGTCACCGCGGTCCTCGGCGTGATCGCCGCGGTGATGGCGCTCAAGGGGAAGAAGGAAGTCGCCCAGGCCGCGCCGCCCGCGCCCCAGCAGACGATCGAGAACGTGAAGGCCGATGTGGCCGAGATCAAGGAGAGTGCGCACCGATGACCCAGCCGCCGCATGACGAACCGACCGCTTCCAGCCAGGAGGAGCTGCGGGAGCAGGTCGAGCACACCCGTCAGGAGTTGGGGGAGACCGTGGAGGCGCTCGCGGCCAAGGCCGATGTCAAGGCCCGCGCCCAGGAGAAGACCGCGGAGGTCAAGGAGCAGGCCGTCGCGAAGGCCGGTGAGCTGAAGGAGCAGGCCTCGGTCAAGGTCGGTGAGGTCAAGGCCCGGGCCGCCGAGGCGGCGGCCCGGGTGCAGGAGAAGCTCCCCGAGCCGGTCAGGGACAAGGCCTCTTCGGCGGCCGAGCAGGCCCGCGCGAAGGCCGCCGAGGCGGGCCGGCTGTGGGAGGAGAAGGCCCCGGAGCAGGTGCGGGTGAAGGCGGCCCAGGGCGCCCGGATGGCCCGGGAGAACCGTACCTGGCTGATGGCGGCCGTCGGGGCGGTCGTCGTGGTGGGGCTGCTCTGCCGCCGCCGCAGGGGATGAACCCGTGACGGCGACGAAGGGGTGGCAGCCCGCCGCCGCGCGGGCCGGCACCACCACCACCACCACTCGCCGCCCGACCGGACACCGGGCAGACTGACCCGCCCCGTACGGGGGGCACCGGCGACACCGTGTGAAGCCGGCGCCCCCCGCGCTCCCGGCGCCGTACACACCGAGCCGTCCCGCAGCCGGCCGCCCGGAAATCACGTGCACGGCCACCGGCCGGGACGGCCGGCGAGCCACGGCCGGGCTGCCGTGCCGGACACTGAAGAAGGACACGGGAGGTGGCGGATGGTGGCGGACGTGCGTGCGCAGCTGGGCAGGGCCCTGTTCCAGCGGGTCGCGGGTCCCGACGGGGCGGTCACCCGCGCCCGGATCCACCGGACACCTGGCCCGCGCTGGTTCGGCCCCGACCGTCCGATCCGGACCGTGCACGGTGACGCCTCGATGTTCGTCGGCGGGATCAGCGCCCTGCTGCTCCAGTCGCTGCACCCGCGCGCCATGGCGGCCGTCGCCGCCCACTCCGGTTACCGCGGCGATCCCTGGGGCCGGCTGCAACGCACCAGCACCTTCCTGGCCGTGACGACGTACGGCACCGCAGCGGACGCCCAGCGTGCGGTCGACCACGTCCGCGCCATCCACGAACGGATCCGCGGCACCACGTCCGACGGCCTCGCCTACCACGCCGCCGACCCGCACCTGCTCGGCTGGGTGCACGCGGCCGAGACGGACAGCTTCCTGCGAGCCCACGCACGCTTCGGGGCCCACCCGCTGGACGCCGCCGGATACGACGCCTACGTCGCCGACACCGCCCGGGTCGCCGAGGCACTGGGTGTGACCGACCCGCCCCGTGACCGCCGTGCCCTGGCCGAGCGCCTCGCCGCCTACCGGTCCGAGCTGCGGGCCGCCGCGGAGGCCCGCGCCGCCGCCCGCTTCCTGCTGCTGCGGCCTCCGCTGCCCCTGGCGGCCCGGCCGTTCTACGCGGGGCTGGCCGCGAACGGCGTCGCGCTGCTCCCGTCCTGGGCCCGGAACATGCTGTGGCTGCCCAGGCTCCCCGTGGTGGAGGACATCGCCGTTCGCCCCACGGGCCACGTGCTGACCCGGACCATCCGCTGGGCCATGACGCCGCCGCCGTACTCGCGCACGGACTGATCGGGCCGGCCCGGCCCCGCCTCAACGCCGGATGCGGTGCTTGCCGCCGCCCCGGCGGAAGCGCATCGCGGCGTAGACCAGATCGACGACGAGTACCACGGCGCCGATGATCAGGAGATAGAACAGGCCGTGCGCGGCGACTCCGATGATGCCCAGGACGACGGCCACGAGGATCAGGAACAGGAACAGGCTCATCGGGTCTCCCGGCGGCTCGTGCGTCAGCGGCGGGCCAGGCGTCGCTCGCCGCCCGCGCCAGGTGCGTAGGGCAGTTCGTAGTGGGCGAAGACACCCGGTTCCTCGGTGGCGGTCAGCTCACCGTCGGTGTCGATCGCCGGGGCCTTCCTGACGGTGTCCTTGCTGTGCGCGACCTTCAGGTATCCCGGGCCCACCGTCGCACCGGTGAGAGGCACGAAGGCCAGCCGGCGCCGAGTGGGCAGGCCTACGGTCACGGTGGCGAAGAACGGCTGGTCGGTGCGGGTGTCCACGTACACCGACTCCAGTACGCCGATCTTGTGACCGCCCGGGTCGACCACGTCGTGGCCGCGCCATTCACGGATATCGGATGCCTCGAACATCGCAACCTCCTCTGCGGGGGTACCCACCATGACGCCGGTGATGTCGGCACCGCCGTCGGCCGCCGCCCTCGTGGTGATCAGAAGGCGTACCGGATGCGCAGCCAGGGGGCGTGGGCCGCCACGAGACCGCGCACGGCGTGTACGGCCTCCGCCTTGACGTGGTTGGTGTAGCGGACGTTCGACGCGCCGTTCTCGGAGCGTTTGCCCTGTTGCAGGGCGGGCTGCCAGAGCAGCTCCTCGGCACGCGGATGCCAGCCGAGATTGACCTCGTGCAGCTCCCGGTTGTGCGTCAGCATGATCACTTCGGCGGCTGCCTGCCGTTTCACCCGGTCCGGCAGGACGTCGTCCAGCTGTTGGAGCACCTCGGTCCAGGCGTCCTGCCAGCCGGGGCGCAGGACCACGGGGGAGAGGTTGAAGTGGACCTCGTAGCCCGCGTCGAGGAAGTCCGCCGCGGCGGCGATCCGGTCGGCCACCGGTGAGGTGCGCAGGTCCAGCAGTCGGGAGTCCGCCGCGGGCATCAGCGAGAAGCGGATCCGGGTCCGGCCGCGCGGGTCCAGCGTCAGCAGGTCGGGATTGACGAACTTCGTGGCGAACGACGCCTTGGCCGTGGGCCACTGCCGGAAGGACCGCACGAGGTCAGCGGTGTTGTCGCAGATGAGGGCGTCCACGGAGCAGTCGCCGTTCTCGCCGATGTCGTAGACCCAGGCCGAATCGTCGCACTGGTTGGGTTCCGGTTTGCGGCCCTGACGGGCGATGTGCCGTGCCAGGTGGGCGATGATGCCGTCGATGTTGGTGAAGACGGTGATGGGGTTGGCGTACCCCTTGCGGCGCGGCACGTAGCAGTACGCGCAGGCCATCGCGCACCCGTTGGACGGGCCTGGGGCGATCCAGTCGGCCGACCGGCCGTTGGGCCGCGTGGTCAGCGTCTTCCTCTCGCCCAGGACCAGCGTCTCGCCCTTCACCCGCACCCAGCGCTCGACGTTGCCCTCGTTGCCGTGCAGGCCCGGGATGCGCCAGTGGGACTGCACCTCGATCACCTCGGCGGCCGGGAAGCGGGCGAGGATCTGACGGCCGCGCGGGGAGGCGGCGGCGGCCGGCTCCGCGTAGACGGCCCGCACGGGCAGGAGGCGGCGGGCCGCGGGGGAGTCGCGGAACGGAGGGCGGTCGTCCTGCGGCCGGCCCCCGCAGGCCGTGCCGCCGTGCCCGGGCGTGCCGTCCCCGCCCGGCGCCGCAGGGGCGTCCAGCGCGTCGAGACCGAACAGGGCGTCGGAGGCGTCGTCCGGTGCGGAGGGGTACCTCATGTGCGCTCCGCTCGGGAAGTCGGGGGTGGCGGCCTCACACCACTGTAGGCACGCGCCGGACGTACGGGCGCGGGCCCAGGCCGTCCGCCGGGTCCCGGGCGTCGACGGCTCCGGCCTCCCCGTCGCCGGCCGGACCGGTCTCAGCCGTCGTCGAGGGGATCGTGCCCCCAGTTCATCAGCGAGTGGCGCCAGCGCGTGTCCCGCACGTCCCCGGAGGGGCGCTGCGCGAGGTGGCGCCGGATGTAACCGGTCACCTTGCGCATGTGCGCGTAGTCCGCGTCCGAGAGGTCGGTCTTCTTCTTGCGGAGGATGTCCACGATGGCGCGGCCGGAGGCGTGCCCGGTGGACTCGCCCCCGTCCTTGTGCTGTCCGGCCGCCCGGGAGTCCTCGGTCGCCAGCCACTTCTCCAGTGCGGAGGGCGACATGTTCACCAGTTCGCCGAAGGAGTCCAGGGTCTCGCGGTGCTCGTCCTCGCCCGCCACGGCGGCGCTACTTCTTCTTCTTGAGGGCCGACGGCTTGTGCACGGCCGTACGGCCGGACTTGTCGCTGCGCACCTCGTACTGCGGGTCGTCCGGTGAGGCGTCCACGGTGCGGCCCGCCGCTTCGGTCCGCTCGGTGATCTTCTTCTCCACCGTGCCCGAGGTCTCACTGCCGTGACTGCTCCAGGCGACCTTGTCACCCTTGGACGGCTCGTTCTTCCCGGAAGAGTCCTTCGCCCTGGCCATGGTCGTACTCCCGCCGTGAGGTGTCCGTTGTCGTCTCGCAGTACCACCTTGCGGGCGGGGACCGCACTCCGCACGCGCAGGCGGCGGGCGCCGCCGGCGACCGCCGGAAACCCGGCCGCTCATCGCCGGAACCAGGCCGCTCATCTGCGTTGCAGCCGTCTCCGCGGAGCATCGGTTGCTTATTGCTGAGCCATCTGGGAAGTCGGAGGTGCACAGCCCGCCGTCCGCACCGCCGGCCCGGCGGGGTCGGTTCGGGGCGAGGCGGCCAAGCGCCCGCCCGTCAGCTCAGGGAGTACCGTGACCGTTCGCATCGGAGTGGAAGAGGAGTTCCACATCGTCGAGGTGGAGACGGGCCTGCTCGTACCAAGGGCCGACACGGTGCTGGAAGATCTCCCCAGACAGATCTTCACGACCGAGTTGCAGCAGGCGACCGTGGAGTCGAACAGCGGCGTGCACACGTCCCTGGACGACCTCTACGGCGACGTCATCAGCACCCGGCGCCGGCTCGACGCCGCCGCCTCCGCCCACGGTCTGGCCGTGGTGGCCGCCGGTACCGTCCCGCTGGCCCGTACGGCGGACATCCACCCCACCGCCGGCTACCGCTACCGCCACATGGTCGACGAGTACCGGATGGTCGCCGACGAGCAGCTGATCTGCGGAGCCCACGTCCACGTCGACGCCCCTGACCGCGACCTGACCGTACGCATCATGTGCGAGGTCGCACCGTGGCTGCACGTCCTGCTGGCGCTGTCCGCCAGCTCCCCGTTCTGGCTGGGCGCCGACACCGGCTACGCCAGCTGGCGGACGATGCTCTGGCAGCGCTGGCCCACCGCCGGACCGGCCGGGTGCTACGCCGACGCGGCCGAGTACGACACGGCCGTGCAGGACCTCATCGGCTCCGGTGTCATCAGCGACGCGAAGATGATCTATCACGACATACGGCCCTCCGCGCATCAGAAGACCATCGAGCTGCGCATCTGCGACGCCTGCCCGCGCGCCGAGACGGTCGTGCTGATCGCCGGCCTGTTCCGGGCCCTCGTGACCGAGGCCCGTGAGCGGCTTGAGCGGACCGGGGTCCCTCCCTGCCAGGGCCGCCACGAGTGGCTGCGCGCCGCCGCCTGGCGGGCCGCGCGCTCCGGCCTCGAAGGCGTCCTCGTCGACCCCCGCACCCGCCAGGAGGCGCCCGCGGCCGAGGTCGTCCGGAGCCTGCTGCGCCGGGTCCGCCCGGCCCTCGAGGCCGCCGGCGACTGGCGGACGGTCCGAGAACTCGCGGAGCGGGCGCTCACGGACGGCAGCGCTGCACACCGCCTGCGCCGCACGGCCGCGGACCAGGACCTGCTGGCCTGCACCGACCTGGCCATCGCGGAGACCCGCGGCGCCGCCGGCCTGCGCCGCCGGACCGTCACCGCCCCGGCCCGGCCCGTTCCCGGCATCGGTCTGCCCGCCGAGGACGAGGTTCCCGGTCCCCACCCGGCACCGGTCGCCGGCGGCTGACGCGGACGAAGAGCGCCCTCACCCCAGCCGGCCACACCGTACGCACCCCCGTTCCCGAAGGAGATGCACCACCATGTCAACCAGCCCCGACCAGATACCGACGGGCGGGTCCGCGCACACCTCACCACCGCGCGACCCGGACGTGCACCGGGGAGGTGGTGCCTGATGTGCGGTCTGAGCGGAGAGATGCGCTTCGACGGCGGGCGGCCAGACGTCGTGGCCGTGCAGCGCATGAGCGACCGGCTCGCCGCCCGCGGTCCCGACGGCCACGGGATCTGGTCGCGGGGCGCCGTGGCGCTGGGGCACCGGCGGCTGAAGATCATCGACCTGTCGGATCTCGGGGCCCAGCCGATGACCGACGCCCAGCAGGAGGTCACCGGCGTCTTCAACGGCTGCATCTACAACTACGAGGAGCTGCGCACGCAGCTCATGCAGCTCGGCCACCGGTTCCGGTCGACCTCCGACACCGAGGTCGTCCTGAAGGCGTACCAGCAGTGGGGCACCGCCTGCGTCGACCGCTTCCACGGCATGTTCGCCTTCGCCCTGGTCGAGCACCGCACCGGCCGCCTGATCCTCGGACGTGACCGGCTCGGCATCAAGCCCCTGTACCTGGCGCAGAGCGCCGGACGGCTGCGTTTCGCCTCGTCGCTCCCGGCGCTCCTCGCGGGCGGCGACATCGACACCTCGCTGGACCCGGCCGCCGTCCACCAGTACCTCAGCTGGCACGCCACCGTGGCCGCGCCCCGCACCATACTGAACGGCGTCCGCAAGCTGCCCCCGGCCACCGTGCGGGTCGTCGAGCCGGACGGCACCCACCGGGACCACCGCTACTGGCAGCCGTCGTACACGCGCCGCCCCGAGCACGCGGGCATGAGCGCGAGCGAATGGCGGGACGCGGTCCTCGAAGCCCTGCGCACCGCCGTACGCCGGCGGATGGTCGCGGACGTACCCGTCGGCGTCCTGCTCTCGGGCGGCCTGGACTCCAGCCTGATCGTGGCGCTCCTGGCCGACGAGGGCCAGCGCGACCTCGCCACGTTCAGCGTGGGCTTCGAGTCGGAGGGCGGCGCCGAGGGGGACGAGTTCGCCTACTCCGACCTCATCGCCCGGGAGTTCGCCACCGACCACCACCAGCTGGTGGTTCCCTCGGAGCGCGTGTCGACGGCCCTGGACGGGGCCGTCGCCGCGATGAGCGAGCCGATGATGAGCCACGACGTGGTCGCCTTCCACCTGCTGTCCGAGCAGGTGGCCAAGGAGGTGAAGGTCGTCCAGAGCGGGCAGGGCGCGGACGAGGTCTTCGCCGGCTACCACTGGTACCCGGAACTGGCCTCCGTGGCCCGCGAACAGGAACCGGACAGGTACGCCGAGACGTACTTCGACCGCACGCACGCCGACCTCGCCGCGATGCTCCAGCCGCACATGCTGCCGCGGGAGGACGTCTCCGGCCGGTTCGTCCACGAGCACATGGCCGCGCCGGGCGCCGAGACCGCGCTCGACGCCGCGCTGCGCCTCGACACCCATGTCATGCTCGTGGACGACCCGGTCAAGCGGGTCGACAACATGACCATGGACTGGGGCCTGGAGGCCCGCGTGCCGTTCCTGGACCACGAGCTGGTGGAGCTGGCCGCCGCCTGCCCGCCCGAGCTGAAACTGGCCGACGGCGGCAAGGGCGTCCTGAAGGAGGCCGGCCGCAAGCTGCTGCCCCACGAGGTGGTCGACCGTCCCAAGGGCTACTTCCCGGTCCCGGCGATCACCCACATGGCCGGGCCCGTCCTGGACCGGGTGCGCGAGGCGCTCAACGCCCCCGAGGCCAAGCGGCGCGGCCTCTTCAAGGACGACTATCTCGCCGAACTCCTGGCGGCCCCCGACCGACACCGCACCAAGCGCGGAGCGAACGCGCTGTGGCAAGTGGCTTTGCTGGAGATATGGCTTCAGACGCACGGAATCTGACCGAGCGGCGCGCCGCGGAGGACACGGCCGGCACGGCCGCCGCCGCAGCCGGGCAGCCCACCGTCGCCCACCGGGCACGGGACGCGAGCCCGGCTCCGCCGGCCCGCGACGGCCGTACCCGCGAAGGCCGTCCCGCCGACGGCCTGCCCCCCGCCTTCGCCGCCCCCGCCCGCGTCCCGCTGCCGGACGCCTCCGGGCCCCGCGAAGCCACGACCCGGCTCGTCGCGCACGGCTGCTGGTACCCCTCGGCCGACCCCGCCGGAACACAGGCGGCCTTCATCTGCGACCGCGGCGGCGTGCCCCAGTTGTGGGCGGGGTCCGTCGACGGGGACGACGTGCGGCTGCTGGACTCCGATCCGGACCCCGTCCGCGAGGTGTCCTGGTCGCCCGACGGCCGCTGGATCGCCTACACCACGGCCCCCGGCGGCGGTGAACACTCACGGGTGCTGTGCGTACGTCCGGACGGCACCGGCCGCCACATCCTGGCCGGAGCCGAGCCGGGCAGCTCCGCCCACCTGGGCTGCTGGGCGCACGACGGATCTGCCGTCGCCGTCACCGTCGCCGTCCCCACCGGCCCGCCCGCCCCCCAGGACACCGGGGCGGAGCCCGCCGCGACCGAATCCGCACCGCCCGCCGGCTGGCCGGGACGGGACGGCGACGCCGTACTCCTCGGCGCGCCACCCCACACCGGGGCGGTACGCGGACTGCTCCTGCCCGGCCTGACCGGCACCGCCATGGCCTCCGGGTCCCCGTACGACCGGCACGCCGTCCCCACGGCGGGCTTCGGTGACGGGCTGTCGGCCTATCTGATCGACCCCGACGGCGTGGCCGCGCCCGTCCTGCTCGCCAGCGAGAAGGACGCGGCGACACTCCGCGTGTGCGACCTCAGCCGCGACGGCGCCCTGGCGCTGCTGCGCCGGGGACCACGCGGAAGGCGCGAGGCGGTCGTGCTGCGCACCACCGACGGCGCGACGACCTGCGTGGTGCCGGTGGCCGACGGCGACCCGTGGATCGGCAGGTTCTCGCCGCGCGCGGACACCCTCTGGCTGCGCAGCAACGCCCACCGGGAGTTCGCGGTCCTGCTGGCCGCCGACCTCGACCCGCAAGCACAGCCCCGCGGCTGGTCCGTCGCCGCCGCGCGCGAGGACACCGACCTGGAACTGCTCCAGGTCGCCCATGACGGCGGCACCGCGGTGCTGGCGTGGAACGTCCGGGGCGCCAGCGAGGTGGAGATCCTCGACCTGTACCCCTCCAGCACGGCCGCGGCCGCCACCGGCCCGCCCCGGCCCGTTCCCCTGCCCCACGAAGTGGTCACCCGCATCGTGGGCGCCGGCACGCGGCGGCTGGTGCTGGCCCTGTCCGGGTCCCAGCGCCGGCCCGGAGTGTGGTGGCTCCCGGAGGGCGTGTCCCTGCTCCGCACCCCGTGGTCGTCCCGGGACGAGGACGCCGTTCCCCCGGGCCGTCCGCCCGTACGACCGGTCCAGCTGCGGCTGACCGCGCGGGACGGGCTGCCGCTGAACGGCTGGTACTACCGTGCGCCCGGGCGCGGCTCGGCGGAACCGGCACCCTGCGTGATCCACCTGCACGGCGGCCCGGAGGAACAGGAACGCCCCGTCCTCAACCCGCTCTACCACGAGATCCTCGGGCGGGGACTGGACATCTTCGCCCCCGACGTACGCGGCTCCTCCGGGTACGGCCGGTCGTTCGTCGACGCGGACCTGGGCAGGGGCCGGTTCGCCGCGCTGGACGACGTGGCCGACTGCGCGGCCCACGCGGTGCTGGCCGGCCCGGCCGATCCGTCCCGGCTGGCCGTCATGGGCCGCTCGTACGGCGGCTACCTCACGTTCGCCTCGCTGGTCTGGCATCCGGACCTCTTCCGCACCGGGGTGGCGGTGTGCGGCATGTCGGACTTCGCGACGTTCTTCGAGGGCACGGAACCCTGGATCGCCCAGTCGGCGGCCCACAAGTACGGTCATCCCGACCGCGACCGCGAACTGCTGCACTCCCTGTCACCGATGAGCCGTATCGACGCGCTGCGCGCGCCGGTGCTCGCCGTGCACGGGGAGCACGACACCAATGTGCCGCCGGGGGAGTCGGAGCAGTTCGTACAGGCCGCACGCGAACGCGGCCTCACCGCCGAGCTGCTCACGCTGCGCGACGAGGGGCACGACTTCCTGCGCGCGGACAACCGGCGGTTCTTCCGCCGCTCCGCCGCCGACTGGCTCGAACGCCATCTGACCGGCTGACCGGGCCGACCGTCCGGCCGGGTGCGCGGGCGTCGTGACCGGCCGCGCGCCGCCGTCCCCGGGGACGGCGGCGCGCCGGTGCCTGCGGAGCGGGCCCGCCGCCCCGGTGGGTTCAGCTCAGTTCGGCTCCCTTGGCCGCCGCCTCCTCCTCGGAGTGCGCGTCGCCGGTGGCGAGGGTGCCGCGAGAACTCTCCAGGTGCGCCCGCACGAACCACTGGAACTGCTCCAGGTCGCGCAGCTGACCGATCAGGAGGTCCTCGGTGGCGGGGTCGATCTCGCCCGCCTCCTTGACCGCGGCCCGGACACCCTCGATCACCCCGGTGTAGACGACGTCGAGCGCGCCGAGGTGCGCGATGGCGTCGGCCCGGCCGATGGAGTAGTCGTCCCAGGTGCGCTCCTTGACCAGCGCGCCCGGCGTGCCCTGGGCGATCCCGCCCAGCGCGGCGATGCGCTCCGCGACGTCGTCGGCCATCTCGCGCACCTGGTCGACCTGGGGGTCGATCATCTCGTGCACGGCGATGAAGTGCGGTCCGACCACGTTCCAGTGCACGTGCTTCAGCGTCAGGTGAAGGTCGTTGAGGGCGTGCAGGCGCAGCCGCAGCAGACCGATCAGCCGGCCGGCCGCCTCCCGCTCGATGCCCGGAACGGTGTACTTGGGGGTCAGGTCGTTGGGCTGCGTGGTCATAGCTCACCTCTGTGTCGATGGGGGTGAAGTCCCTGCCTGGGCACGGGTGCCCCCGTCCGACGCTGTCAGACCCGTGGGCCCGCCGCACCTCGTGCGGAACGGGAGGGGATGCGCGGCGGTGGCCGACGCGAGGTGCCGGGCCCGGGGCCGTGGGTGATCCTGTAGGGGTGTGGGGTGCCCTGGTCGGTCGTCTGCCGACGGCCTACGCCGTCTCCGCCCGCCATGCGCTGACCGTGACGCCGGCCGCCGCGGCCGGCTTCTACCTCTTCCGCTACGGCCTGGACCGTCCCGTGGCGGCGACCTACGCGCTGTTCGCCGCGGTGGCACTGGGGGGACTGTCCAGGATTCCCGGCACCGGGCGCGGGCGCTCCGTGACGGTCCTGCGCCTGCTCCCGGTGTGCTGGGTGCTCGTCACCATCGGCACCTGTCTGTCGGTGCGGACGTGGAGCGCGGTGGCCGGCATGCTCGTGATCGGCTTCACGCTGGCCTTCGCCGCCGTGGGCGGCCCGCGTCCGGCCGGGGCGGCGCCGGGACTCCAGCTCCTCTACATCCTGCCGTCGTTCCCGCCGTACGACCTCGCTTCGCTCGGCGACCGGCTGGCCGGAACGACCACCGGCCTGCTCGTGCTGGCCGCCGCCGAGGCCCTTCTGTGCGCCGAGCCCGGCCCGACGACGTACCGGGAACTGTCGGCCCGGGGCGCCCTGGCCGCCGGGCGCTGCGCGACGCTGCTCGCCACGCCCCCCTACGCCCTGACCGGCACGGACATCGAGGCCGCCCAGCGGACCGGGCAGACGCTGCGGGCCGTCACCGTACCGGAGGCCGAGCGTCCGGCGGGGCCGGGGGTGCGGGACCGCGCACTCACCCACACCGGTCTGGCCACCCGTGCCCTGCTCGGCAGACTGGCCCAGCTGCCGACCGCGCCCGGCGGGGATCCGGGCCCCGACGTGGTCGCCGTGCTGCGTGCCGTGGCCCGGCTGGCCACGGCGACCGCGGCCTGCCTGCGGTCGGGTCCGCCGCCCACGGCACAGCTGAGGCAGTTGGCCGCGGCGCGCGCACACCTGTCCGCCCTGTCCGCGGGCCCTCCTCCCGGCACGGCCCACGTGTGTCACCCGCCCGACGGGCCGGCGCCCGCGCCGGCCTTCCCGCCCGCCGTACTCCGCCGCCACGCCGCCCTGCTGGAGATCGCCGACGCGGCGCTGGCGATGGGCACGGCGGCCGACCTCGCGGTGCGCGGCCGGCACGCCGTGGTGGAGGTGCCGCTCGGGCGTTTCTGGTACGCCTCCCTGCGGGCCCCGGTCCTGTGGTGGCACCGGTTGCGCGGCCATGCCGGACGCCGGTCGGTGTTCTTCCAGAACGCGGTGCGTATCGCCCTGGCGCTGACGGCGGTCCGGCTCGTGGCCGGGGTGGACACGCTGCCCCACGGCTTCTGGGCCATGCTGGCGACGCTCACCATCACCCGTACCACCGTGAACCAGACCTGGAGCACCGTCCGCCTGGCGCTGGTGGGCACCCTGGCCGGGGCCCTGCTGACCGCCGGGACACTGCTGGTGGTGGGCTCCGACACCGCCGTCTACGCCGCCGTGCTGCCGGTGTGGATGCTGTTCGGATTCACGGTCGGGCCGGTCAAGGGGGTCGGCTGGGCGCAGGGCCTGTTCACCGTCCTCGTGGCCCTGGTCTTCGCCCAGCTGGCGCCGCCGACGTGGCGGCTGGCGGAGGTCCGGCTGCTGGACGTGCTGGTCGGCAGCGCCATCGGTGCCGTCTTCGGCGTGCTGGCCTGGCCCCGGGGCGCCCACGACGAACTGCGGTACGCGGCCGCCGAACTGCTGCGCAGGGCGGCGGAGATCGTCGTGGCGACCAGCGCCTCGGTTGCCGGTCCCGACGGCACGGGTGCGGCCGTGCGGACGGGCGTGCCCGGTCACCGGTCACTGCAACGCGCCGTCATCCTCGCGGAGTCGGCCTACGCGCAGTTCCTGAGCGAGCCGACGCCGTTCCAGCTCAGCAGGCGCAGGGCGGAGCTGCCCCATCTGGACTGGCAGGCCACGCTGATGGCCGGGCATCACACCCTGTGGGGCTCGGACCGGCTGCTGGAGCCACCGCTCACCGCGCTGAACCCGGCGGCGGCCACGTCGGCCGGCGCGCTGGGGGAGCGGGTGGCGGGGCGGATGCTGCTGATGTCCGCGGCGCTGGACCCGGGGGACGACACCCCGGCATCCGTACCGGTGATCTCTCCCGACGCGGCGGCGCTGGCGCCCTTCCGGGCCGAGCCGCCCGACGCCCCCCGGCGGTACTACGCGACGGCGTCCTGGCTGGCCTCCCTCATGACCGACCTGGCACGGATCGCGCACACCGGCCCGGCGCCCGCGGCCGGCGAGAAGGCCGCCGGCCGGCAGTGAGCCGGTGGGCCGCGCACGCCTCCTGAGCACGCGCCAGGTCGGTGCGCGGACGGGGCGGTGACCGGCGTGTCGGTGTACGAGGAGAGCGGCGGCACGCCCGGCCCGGTCTCGGCCGGAAGGGGCTGGAACGCCGGTCACCGGGTAGGCGGAACGGCACAGGACGTGAAGACAGCGGGGTACCCCGGTATCCCGGCGGAAGGAGAGTCGTGTCCGGAGTCGTCGAACGGATCAAGCAGTTCGCGCGCAGCCCCCAGGGCCGGCGCACGATCGAGCAGGCACGCCGCGCCGCGGCCGACCCGCGCCGCCGCGCCCAGGCCCAGCGGCTCTTGGAGAGGCTGCGCGCCCGCCGGTGACGAGCGGGGCACGGCCCACGCACCGCGGGCCGCACCACTGTCACACGCCGGCCCACCCTCAGGAGTGCGATACCCCGTCGGCTCGCCGGACCCCGCCGGCAAGGTGGGTCCCGGGGCAGGGTCACCAGCCCGGCCCGCGCCCGCGCCGGGGAGGACGCGCGGCTCACCACCCGGTGCTCAGCAGGTGGTTCAGGAGCAGAGCGAGGACCGCCTGGGCGGTGAGCCAGGCGCGAGGGTGGCTGAGGAACGCGCCGGAGGGCAGCAGCCACAGCGCGAAGGGCAGCCAGATGCGCTCCGTCTCCGCCTTGCTCATGCCCGACAGGTCCGCGCACAGCAGGGCGAGCAGGGCGGCGGACACGAGGAGCGCGAGCCGGGCCTCGGCCCCGGGCCGGCCGGGGAGGGTCAGGAGATCGCGGCGGCGCCGGACGAGCAGCGCACCGGTCCGGCGCAGGCCCGCCGCCGTCGCCACACCGGTGATCAGCACCGTGCAGGCCAGGTTGGCCCACACCCAGTAGCCGTACGGCCGGATCCCGCCGACGCCTTGGTAGTAGCGGGTGACGAGCAGCCGGTATGCCTCCCACCAGCCGAACCCCAGGAGCGTGAACAGCACGGGTACGACCGCCGCCCCTACGGCCGCCGACACGGCGATCGACGGGCGTTCGCGGACCCGGTGCCGCCCCGACACCAGCACCGCCGCCGCGATCAGCACGTACAGCGTCAGACCGTACGAGAGGTAACACGTCAGGCCGAACAGCAGCCCGGACAGGGCCGCCCACCCCACGGACCGTCCGGTCACCGCGAGCGCCAGCAGGGCCACGGACCACGCGGCGACCGCCATGAAGTAGCCGTCGGCCGAGGCACCCACCCAGACGGCGGCCGGAGCCAGCACCAGGAAGGGCGCCGCCCGCCGGGCGAGCCGCTCGTCGGCCAGCGCGCGGATCGCCACCAGCGCGGCCACGCAGGCCGTCGCGCCCACGGTGACGCACCAGGCGCCCGCCCAGCCGCCACCCCGCAGACCGGCCCGGTCCAGAAGGACGAAGGTGAGCGTGGCGGCCGGGGGATGTCCGGCGACGTGGGCCGGCCAGGCGTCGGACGGGCCCGCGACGATGTGCCGGGTGAAGTCCCGCAGGGCGGCCGGGATGTCGTCGAAGCGGCCGATGACCGTCAGGTACTCGTTGGGCGTGGTGAGCCGCCCGGCCACGCCCCGCTGCCACCCGTCGACCAGGGCCAGCGACCACGTCCACGCCAGGGCCGCGGCCCAGGACGCGGCCAGCAGCCCGCGCCACGGCAGCCGCAGTGCCACGGCCGGTCCGTACAGCACCGCGGCGGACGCCACCAGCGCGGCGGCCGGCGTCCCCGGCCCCGTGTGCGGATCCCAGTCGGCGAACAGCGGCGGCCAGTGGACGAAGAGGGAGTGGCGGGCGTCCTGGACGCGGCGGCCGACCAGCGCGGCCGTCAGCACGAGCAGGACGGCGGCCAGGGCGGCGTACAGGTCCGCGTACAGGTCGGCGGCGCGGCCACGGGGGCGGAAGCGGATCACAACGGAAAACGCTAGGCCGTGCGGCCGGTTCCGTACCGCCGTCCGGTCCCGACGTCAGCGTTTCGTCATCAGCGGCACGCCCCGCATCGCGGACCCGCGGACCTACCGTCGAGGCATGCGGCACCCTCTCTCACCCAGCTCACCCGCCTTCTGGCGCAGCCCGCTGCGCGGCACCCGGCTCACCGCGGTGCTCGGCGTCGTCCTCCTCGCCGGCATCACCGTGCTGTTCGTGACGGGCCTGGCGTCGTACGCCGCCTACAACCCCGACCTGTCACCGGTGAACGACCAGACCCCGGGCAAGGGCGTCCTCGGCTTCTACCTCTTCTCCTGGCCGACCGACCCGCACTGGCTGTACCGGCTCGACCAGGGCGTCCACGTCACCCTCGGCATCACCCTGATCCCGGTCCTGCTCGCCAAGCTGTGGTCGGTGGTGCCCCGGCTGTTCGCGCTGCCTCCGGCCCGCTCGCTCACCCACGCGCTGGAGCGGATCTCCCTGCTGCTCCTGGTCGGCGGCGCGCTGTTCGAGTTCGGGACCGGTGTGCTCAACGTCCAGCTCGACTACGTCTTCCCGGGCTCCTTCTACCCGCTGCACTTCTACGGCGCGTGGGTGTTCTTCGCCGCGTTCGTCGCCCACGCCGTGCTCAAGACGCCGGCGGCCGTCCGCGCCCTGCGCCGGCGGGGGGAGCAGGACGGCGAACTGGCCTCCCCGGTGCCGGACCCGCCCACCGTCTCCCGGCGCGGCGCGCTCCGGTTCGTCGGCGGCGCCTCACTGCTGCTGTTCGCCACGACGGTGGGCCAGAACTTCGACGGCCTGCGGCGCACCGCCCTGCTCGCACCGCACGGCGGTGCCGACCCCGGCACCGGCCCGAACGGCTTCCAGATCAACAAGACGGCGGCCTACGCCGGCATCCGGACGGCGGACACGCGCGAGGACGCGTGGCGGCTCGTCGTCACGGGCCGGGCCGGGACCGTCCGGCTCGGCCGGGCCGACCTGTTGCGGCTCCCCCTGCACAGCGCCGCCCTGCCCATCGCCTGCGTCGAGGGCTGGTCCACCTCGGACCAGTGGTGGCGCGGGGTGCGGCTGCGCGACCTGGCGGTACTGGCCGGGTACGACGACGATCCGCCGGACCTGTTCGTCGAGTCCCTCCAGCGGCACGGGGCCTTCCGTGAGGCGGCCCTGCGCGCCAACCAGGTGGCCGACCCCCGCTCGCTGCTCGCGCTGTACGTCAACGGCGAGGAGCTGTCCCCGGACCACGGCCACCCGGCGCGTGTGATCGTCCCCGCCGCACCCGGGGTGCTGAACACCAAGTGGGTGGCCCGGATGACGTTCGGAGACCTGCGATGAGGCGCCGGCCGCCGCTGGGCAGCCCCTTCCACCTGCTCGTGCTGGCCTGCTCGTTCGCGCTCGCCGCCTACGCGGGGGTGCGCCTGCTCGCGGACGACTGGTCGGGCGTGGCGCTGTGGTGGGTGGGCGCCGCCCTCCTGCACGACCTGGTCCTGCTGCCCCTGTACGCGGTCGCGGACCGGGCCGTCGTGCGGGGGCTCGGCGCGGCCGGCCGCCGGGAGTGGACGATGTACGTACGCGTACCGGCAGCCCTGTCCGCGCTGCTCCTCCTCGTCTGGTTCCCGCTCGTCAGCGGGATGGCGGACCGGCGTTACCGGCTCGCCACCGGGCTGTCGCCGGACGGCTTCCTCGCCCGCTGGCTGCTGATCACCGCCGTGCTCTTCGGCGGTTCCGCCCTGCTGCTGGCGCTGCGGATGCGCAGGGCGACGAAGGACCGGCCGTCGGCCGTCCACCGGCCGGCCCGCTCCCAGCCCCGCGCGTGACGCAGCAGCGCCGGCGTCCCGACCCGCGCCCACGGGAAGGGGGCGCCGGCCGCGCGGGTGCCCGCGGCGTCCACGACGCGTACGTGGGCGCGTTCGTCGACGTCCACCGGGGCGGTCTCGGCGATCAGCAGGCCACCGGGGCGGAGCAGCACGGCGACCCGGTCCAGGAGCGTGCCCGGGTCGCCGCCGATGCCCACGTTGCCGTCCATGAGCAGGACGGTGCCCCAGCGGCCCTCGCCGGGCAGCGGCTCGAACACCGAGCGCCGCAGGGCCTGGCCGCCGAGCCGTACGGCGTGCCCGACGGCGGCCTCACTGACGTCGATACCGAGGGCCGCCCGGCCCCGCGCGGCGAGTTCGGCCACCAGCCGCCCCGGCCCGCACCCCACGTCCAGCACGGTGCCCTCGCACCGGTCCAGGACGTCCAGGTCGGCCGCGTCGGCCCGGGCGCACCAGCGTTCCACCTCCAGCGGCAGCAGCCAGCCGTCCTCCCGGCACAGGAACAGCGGCCCGCGTCCGGCGCGCAGGGCCGCCGTGTAGGAGTCGGCGGCGGCCCACGCGGGCACGGCGGTGCTCATCGGCCCGCCCCCGTCGCGTACCGGGCCAGGTGCGCGGCGAACCGGCCGTGCGGGACCAGTGCGGCGACGGCACGGGCATCGGCCGCCGTGTCGACGTCCCGCAGCAGGGGCAGCTCACGCACCCGCAGCCCGGCGTCCACGAGCCGCGCGCGCTGCACCTCGCCCGTCACCGGGGTCGACATGGGTACGCCGCGCAGCAGCCCCGGGTCGGGCTCCGCCAGACCCAGAGCCCAGAAGCCGCCGTCGGCCGACGGCCCGAAGTACGCGTCGCAGCCGGCGAAGTCCACGGTCAGCAGCCCGGGTGTCACCTGCGGGGTGTCCATGCCGATGAGGAGCGCCGGACCCGGACAGCCGGCGAAGGCGTCCGCCAGCCGCTCGTCGAGACCGCCCGCGCACTGCGGGACGACCTCGAAGCCGGGCGGCAGCCAGGGCCCCGGAGCGCCGTCCAGGACGAGGACCCGGCGGGCGGCCGGGGTGGCCGCCACCACGTCTAGGGTGTCCGCGAGGCACGCCTCGGCCAGCGCGGCCGCCTCCCGGGGCGTGAACGGCGGGGTGAGGCGGGTCTTGACCCGTCCCGGCCGCGGTTCCTTGGCGATCACGAGAAGCGTGGTCACCGCCCGGCCCTCCGCCCGCCCGGCGCCCCGGCCGGCCGCTCGGCCAGGACCCGGCTCATGTCCCGTACCGCCTGCCAGGTCCCGCGCCACGTCCCGGTCACCTTGGACGTGCCCGTACGGGGCCGGTACGGCACGTCGTGTTCGGTGACGCGCCAGCCCGCGTCGGCGGCCCGTACGACCATCTGGAGCGGGTACCCGCTGCGGCGGTCGGTCAGACGCAGGGAGAGCAGCGCCTCACGGCGGGCGGCGCGCAGGGGGCCCAGGTCGTGCAGGCGCAGACCGGTACGCCGGCGCAGCATCCGCGTCACCGCGAGATTCCCGGCGCGGGCGTGCGCGGGCCAGGCGCCCCGGCCCTGCGGACGGCGCCGCCCCAGCACCAGGTCGGCGACGCCGTCCTGTACGTCGCGTACGAAGGGCACCAGCGCGGACGGGTCCAGCGAGGCGTCACAGTCACAGAAGCAGACGATGCCGGCGGTCGCGGCGCTCAGGCCGGTGTGGCAGGCGGCACCGAAACCCCGGCGCGGCTCCCGCACGACGGTGGCGCCGAGTGCCCGGGCGACCTCGGCGGAGCCGTCGGTCGACCCGTTGTCCACGACGAGGGCACGCCAGCCGGGCGGGATGCGGGCGAGCACCCAGGGCAGGGCCTCGGCCTCGTTCAGACAGGGCAGGACGACGTCGACATCGTGCGGTGGCGGTGAGATGGTCACGGCCTTCACCCTACGGACGCGAACTACGCATTCCGGACCTCCGCTTCTTACGAAACGAGGACGCCGGCAGGCCGTGCGGCGGTCCGGGGCGACGCCGGGCGGAAGGCGGTGCCACGCTGGGGGCATGCAACAGCAGTACGAGCCCGTCGAGGCCCGAACAGCCGCCCGGCCCGCCCGGATCCTGGTCGTGGACGACGATCCGACCGTCGCCGAGGTCGTCGCCGGCTACCTCGACCGCGCCGGCCACCTCGTCGACCGCGCCGACGACGGTCCCACGGCCCTCACCCGCGCCGAGGCGCACCGGCCCGACCTGGTGGTGCTCGACCTGATGCTGCCCGGCATGGACGGCCTGGAGGTGTGCCGCCGGCTGCGTGCCCGCGGCCCGGTACCCGTCGTCATGCTCACCGCCCGCGGCGACGAGGAGGACCGGATCCTCGGCCTGGAGGTCGGCGCCGACGACTACGTCACCAAGCCCTTCAGCCCCCGCGAACTCGTCCTGCGCGTGGAGTCGGTGCTGCGCCGCACCCGCCCGCAGGCCGCCTCGCCGGCCCGCCCGCTCGGCGCGGCCGGACTGACCGTCGACCCCGCCGCCCGGCGGGCCGCCAAACACGGCACCGAACTCGCTCTCACGTTGCGCGAGTTCGACCTGCTCTCCTTCTTCCTGCGCCATCCCGGACGGGCGTTCAGCCGTGAGGACCTGATGCGCGAGGTGTGGGGCTGGGACTTCGGTGACCTGTCCACCGTCACCGTGCACGTCCGCCGGCTGCGCGGCAAGGTCGAGGACGACCCGGCCCGGCCGCGCCTGATCCAGACCGTGTGGGGCGTGGGCTACCGCTTCGGGACCGACGCCGGGGAGACGAGCTGACATGCGCGACACCCTCCTCATCGCCCTGTACGCATTCGCCGGCGCCGCCGCGACCGGCCTCGCCGGAGCGGGCGTGCTGCGGCTCATCCGGCGCCGCTCGCTCACCGCCTCGCTCGCCGTGGTGGCGGCGGTCGGCGTGCTGGCGATGCTGGCGGGCACCCTCGCCGTCGCCTGGGCGATGTTCCTCTCCCCGCACGATCTGACCGTCGTCACCACGGTGGTCGCCATGGCGGCCGTGGTCTCCCTGGCCACCGCCCTGCTGCTGGGCCGCTGGGTGGTGGCCCGCAGTCACGAACTGGCTGCCGCCGCCCGCTCGTTCGGTGACGCCGGCGCCTTCCGCGCCCCCACCGGACCCGCCACCGCCGAACTGGACGCGCTGAGCCGGGAACTGGCGGCCACCAGCGCCCGCCTGGCCGAGTCCCGGCAACGCGAGAGGGCGTTGGAGACCTCCCGGCGGGAACTCGTCGCCTGGATCTCCCACGACCTGCGCACCCCGCTCGCCGGGCTGCGCGCCATGGCCGAGGCCCTGGAGGACGGGGTCGCCGCCGACCCGGGCCGCTACCTGAAGCAGATCCGCACCGAGGTCGAGCGCCTCGACGCCATGGTCGGCGACCTCTTCGAACTCTCCCGCATCCACGCCGGCACGCTCTCGCTGTCCCTCTCCCGCATGTCCCTGTACGACCTGGTCGGCGACGCCCTGGCGGGCGCGGACCCCCTGGCCCGTGAGCACGGGGTGCGGCTGGTCGGCGCCCATGTCGAGCCGGTGCCGGTGGAGATCGACGGCCGGGAGATGAGCAGGGTCCTGGGCAACCTGCTGGTCAACGCGATCCGCCGGACCCCCGCCGACGGCACGGTGGCCGTTGCCGCCGAACGCGGGCCCGACGGCGTGGTCGTGTCGGTGTCGGACGGCTGCGGCGGCATCCCCGAGGAGGACCTGCCCCGCGTCTTCGACACCGGCTGGCGCGGTACCGACGCCCGCACACCCCCGGCCGGCGCGGGCCTGGGCCTGGCCATCGTCCGGGGGATCGTCGAGGCGCACCGGGGGCGGACCGCCGTACGCAACATCCCCGGCGGCTGCCGCTTCGAGGTGACGCTTCCGCTGCCGTCGTAGCGACGTTCACCGCCCGCCCGGAGCGGCCCGCGCGAACTCCCGCATGCCTTCCGCGAATCCCACCGTGGGCCTCCACCCCAGTTCGTCCCGCAGCCGGGCGGAGTCCGCGGTGATGTGCCGGACGTCGCCGAGACGGTACTCACCGGTCACCACGGGCCGGGGTCCGCCGTGTGCCGCGGCGAGCGCCCGCGCCATCTCCCCGACCGAGTGCGGCTCACCGCTGCCGGTGTTGTAGGCCCGCAGCACTCCCGCGGCGGTGTCCGCCTCCAGCGCGACCGCGTTGGCCGCCGCCACGTCCCGGACGTGCACGAAGTCCCGCCGCTGCCGCCCGTCCTCGAAGACCCGCGGGGCCTCGCCCCGGGCGAGCGCCGAACGGAAGAAGGACGCGACCCCCGCGTACGGGGTGTCACGGGGCATCCGCGGCCCGTACACGTTGTGGTAGCGCAGCGACACCGCCGACCCGCCCGTCACCCGGGCCCAGGCGGCGGCCAGATGCTCCTGCGCCAGCTTGGTCGTGGCGTACACGTTGCGCGGGTCGGCCGGAGCGCCCTCGTCCACCAGCCCGGGGGAGAGGTCCTCCCCGCACACCGGGCAGAGCGGCTCGAACCGGCCCGCGTCCAGGTCGGCGACGGCTCGCGGCCCCGGCCGCACCACCCCGTGCGCACGGCACTCGTACCGGCCCTCCCCGTACACCACCATCGATCCGGCCAGCACCAGCCGCCGTACGCCTGCCTCGGCCATCGCGGCCAGCAGGACGGCGGTGCCCAGGTCGTTGCGCGAGACGTACTCCGCCGCGTCGGCGAACCCGGTACCGAGACCGACCATGGCCGCCTGATGGCACACCGCACCGACGCCGGCCAGCGCGCGGGCCACCGCCGCCGGGTCGCGTACGTCGGCGGCGGGATCGTCCCGGACGTCGTACACCACCGGCTCGTGCCCGCGCTCCCGCAGCGCTTCGACGACATGGGACCCGATGAACCCGGCACCGCCGGTGACCAGTACACGCATACGGCCACGCTAGGTCCGGGACCACGCAGGGACGGGCGACCGGCCCGGCACGTCACCGCTCCGTAAGACCTCGCCGGCCCGCCGGACCCCTCACGTGGAGACGGTGGGGGTGGGCGGGGTCCACCGGTGGGTGCGGGGCACCATGCCGTCGACGCCGTAGTCCTTCCGCAGGTGTTCGGGGATGGCGTAGTGCATGACGCGTCCGCGGGTGAGGGAGGACAACTCGAGGATCGTGGTCAGGTGGCCGAGCCGGTCCAGGGCCCAGGCACCGAGGGGTGAGCGGTCCTCGATGGTCTCCAGCACGCCCAGCAACCGGGGAACGGCCTTGACCAGGACGTCCCAGCGGGTACGGGGCACCCGCAGCCAGTCGGCGCAGGTGTCGCCGACGAGATGGCGGATGAGCGCGGAGACGATCGGGTCGAAGAAGGTACCGGGCACGACCTCCTCGTAGAGGTCGATGAGCTGCCGGGTCAGCTGCGCGCCCTCCTCGGAGGGGCCCATGTGCCGGATCATGTACAGGTCGAGGAAGGCCCGCGCGTCCTCGAGGGTCTTCGGTACGGCGTCCTGGTCGACGCCGAGCATCGCGCCGACCACCCGCCACGCGTAGTAGTAGGCCTCCGCGCCCTCGCTGGTCATGTGGACACCGAGGCGGTGCAGACTGTCGAGGACCAGCAGCGAGAAGAACAGCTGCCCCCCGATCAGGTCCTCCTGGCAGATCGGCGTGCCCCACGCCCGCGTGTCCCAGCGGTGCTCGCGCTCCAGGTGGTGGCGGATGGAGGCGTGCAGCAGCCGGACCTTCTGGGCGGCCGGGATGAACCGGCTGCCGGCCTCGAAGGCGTCGGGCTGCATCAGGTAGACGGTGAACTGGCCGGTCTCGGCCATCCGCTTGGAGGGGTACTGCAAGGAGTGGGTCGCCGAGAGCAGCCGCGCCACGTTGGGCACGACGTAGCAGGCGGGCATGGAGGCGAAGGACAGGGCCGTGGAGATGTGCACGTTGTTGTCGATGAAGAACAGCCGTGCCTTCTCCATCTCCTCCCAGTCCACCCAGGCCGGCGGGATGCCGGTGGCCGCGAGGTACTCCCGGGCGACCTCGGGCAGCCCGTCCGGCAGCGGGGCGCCGGCGGTGGAGACGTAGCGCATCAGCGTGTTGAACGTGCCGACCTCTCCGCGGGCGAAGAGCGTGGCCACGGTGGCGTCGGCGAGTTCGTCGCCGGTCCGGCGCAGAGCGTCCAGCGACGCCTCGGTGTAGGTCATGACAGGGCTCCTTGGGTGCCGGCCGTCGGGCGGCCGGTCAGTACGGGCGGACCGTGGCCGATCGCGCCAGGGCGCGCAGGGTGTCCTCCGCGGGCGTGGGCAGGCGCAGTCCGTCCAGCGCGGCGAGGGACTCGTCGACGCGTTCGGTGATCATGGCCTCGACGCGGTCCGGGGCCTTGAGCCGGCCCATCAGCTCCCGTACCGCGCGCAGGCCGTCCCCGTCCGGATCCGGGTGCCCCAGCAGCGCACGCAACCGCTCCCGCTCGGCCGGGCCGGCCAGCCGCCAGGTCTCCGCGAGCAACGCGGTGGGGCGGTGGCCGCGTACGTCGTCCGCGCCCGCCTTGCCGGTGACGCGCTCGTCGCCGAACAGCCCCAGCAGATCGTCCCGCAGCTGGAAGGCCTCGCCCAGGGGCACACCGTAGGAGGAGTAGCCCCCGCACAGCCTGTCCCCGGCCCCGGCCAGGACACCACCGATCAGCAGGGGCTGCTCGACGGTGTACTTGGCCGTCTTGTAGCGGATCACCTTCAGCGAGGCAGGCAGGTCCGGGACACCCGCCGTCTGCAGGATCTCCAGGCACTCGCCCGCGATCAGCTCCCGGGCCAGCGTCCCCCACAGCGGGCGGGCCCGGGCGAGGTAGGCGGCGGGCAGACCACTGGTCGCGAACAACTGCCCCGCCAGTGACATCAGCAGGTCGCCCACCAGCATCCCCAGCGCCTGTGCCGCCTGTGCGGCCCCGGGCCGGTGGGCCACGGCGGACCGCAGCGCGAGATGGACGGTGGGCCGGCCGTGCCGCAACGGGCTGTCGTCGATCAGGTCGTCGTGGACGACCGCCGCGGCGTGCACCAGTTCCATGGAGGCCGCGGCCCGCACCATGGCGGCGCTGTCCGGCTGACCCGCCGCCCGCCAGCCCCAGTAGCAGAACGCGGCTCGCAGCCGCTTGCCCTGTGCCACCGCTGCCTCCAGCTGCCCGGCGACCGGATCCAGCGCCGGGTCGATGGCCGCCAGCTGGTCGGCCTCCGCGCTCACGAAACCGCGCAGCACCTCGTCGACGCGGGCTCTGAACGCGGGCCCGTCCCAGCGGTCAGACGCCATCGCCGGCCCGACGGGCCACTACGTGCCGGGCGAGTACCTCCAGATGCGCCGGCGGCACCACGGCGTACCGGTCCAGGGCGAGCCGTCCGCGTGCTACCAGATCCTGCTCGGCCTGCGCCGCCAGGTGCGCCGTGTCCGAACGGCGCAACAGCCCGCGCACCGCTCCCGCGGCCGACATCAGAGTGCTCACCGCCAGGTCCGCGAGCCCCGCCACGAGCAGCACCGCCTGCTCGTCCAGACCCTCCCGGCGTCCGGCATCCCCAGCCACGTCCTCTCCCCTCGCCCGACCACGGGACGCCGCCGGTTCGCGCGCCACCGCCGCCAGCGTCGCCCACGCGGCCGGCGGGAGACCCGCGGAACTCACCAACGAGTGATCACTCCGCACACCCGTACGCGTCCGGTCTGTCGGCCCGTCGTCTCCCGGACCGCCGGCGGGAGCGGCCCGCACATGGCCCGGCTGCCGGTACCGGCCGCGCGCGGGTGCGGCCGTCCGGTCAGGGCGGGCACGGGCGGCCGGAGTGCGGACCGGCCGGCAGCAGCCGTGTTCGGCCGCCGTGTCCGGGCGGGAATGTCCGGGCGGCCGGCCCCGTTGACACCCATGTGACTGACATGCACGGACCAAGGAAGTGATCCGGTCGACAACGTGGTGTCGGTCCGCGAAAGGAGGGTCCCATGGCACGCAGCACCGTGCGTCCCGTCGTCCGGCTGACGTCGGCGGCCGGAACGGGCGTCACCTATGTGACGCGCAAGAACCGACTCAACGACCCCGACCGGCTGGTCCTGCGCAAGTACGACCCGGTGGCCGGGCGGCACGTCCTCTTCCGTGAGGCGCGCTGACCCGGACCCGCGTCGGCCCCAGGACCGCTGAGAGGAAGGACAACCCCATGAGGCCCGCGATTCATCCCGTGTCCCGCCCGGTCGTCTTCCGCGACCGTGCCGCGGACGTGGCGTTCCTGACCCGTTCCACCGCCGGCTCCGACCGGACGGTCGAGTGGGAGGACGGCGTCACCTACCCGGTGATCGACGTCGAGATCTCCTCGGCGAGCCACCCGTTCTACACCGGCACGTCCCGCGTGCTGGACACCGAGGGCCGCGTCGAGCGCTTCCAGCGCCGCTACGGCCGTACCGCGCCGGCCCACAGCTGAACAGCCGGCTCTCGTGACGAAGGGAGAGGACGCGGATGAAGGTGCGTAAGTCCCTGCGCGCGCTGAAGTCCCGGCCCGGCGCCCAGGTGGTGCGCCGGCGGGGAGTGACCTACGTGCTCAACAAGAAGGAACCCCGCTTCAAGGCCCGCCAGGGCTGAGCGGGCGACCGCACACACCGACGGGCCCGGTCCCTCAGGGCGAATGCCAGGGGACCGGGCCCGCCCGTGTCCCGGCGCACCCTCGGACACCTGCCACCGCATCCCGGGCGGATCCCGCAGCTCACCGATCCGCATCAGGCGGGCGGGACGAGACAGGCCACGGTCAGCAAGCCCGCGGCGAGGGCGACGGCCCCGGTCCATGTGCCGGGTCAGTCCCGTTGCCCGGGAGAGACCGATCCACCGCCGTCAGCAGCGAGGAGCGGGCCGGCCCTCCCGTCGCCGCAGTGTTCCGCCGAGCGGCATGCCGCCCCGCGCCCGCTGCCCCGACGACGCGGCCCGCGTCGCGGTCCTGGCCCCCTGCACCCTGGTGACGCCTACGTGCTCGCGATACTCGGGCATCGGCCGCCCGGCCTCCGCACCGGCCCTCGGCGCGGGCGCCGGGGTCAGGCCGGGCGGGGCGGCGGGGAGGGCGCCGCGCGGTCGGCGGTGGTCTGGCGGATCAGATGGTCGACCACGTCGGAGAGGCTGTGCCGACCGCGGTAGGCCATGCGTTGGCGGTCGGCACCGTTGCCCGCGGTGCCGAGGCGTGCCCACGCCGCCCGGACCATGCGGCGCTCCGCGGGAGCGAGGACCGGCAGGGCGGTGTGCCAGAGCCGGCCGAGATGCACGGCGGCGGGCTCCAGCCGGCCGGTCCGCTGGTCGACGGCCTGGCCCCGGATGCCGTCACGGGCGGCCCGCCAGTACGCGGCCCGCAGTAACTCGGGCTGCGGGCGTGGGGCGGGCCGCCCGTCCCGTACGGCCGCCAGGGCGGCGCCGGCCAGGCCCTTCACGGCCGCGGCGAGGAGCAGTGTGTCGTCGACCGTGGGCGCGGCGTCGGCGACGCGGATCTCCAGGGTGGGCACGTGATGGGAGGGACGGATGTCCCAGTAGAGCCCCCCGCGGTCGAGGAGCGTCCCGCCGGCGATGAGCCGGCCGACGAGGTCCTCGAAGTGGGCGACGGACTCGAAGTACGGCGGGGCCCCGGCCACCGGCCACCGCCCCCAGGTCAGCGTGCGCCAGCTGTCGTAGCCGGTGTCCTGCGCGTCCCAGTACGGCGAGTTCGCGCTCAGCGCGATCAACGCCGGCAGCCAGGGCCGCAGATGGTTGCCCACCTCGAGCGCGGTGGCCAGGTCGGGGATGCCGACGTGGACGTGGCATGCGCAGACGCTCTGCTCGTGGTCCAGGGCGCGGAAGGTCGCCAGGCTCTGGGCGTAACGGGCCCCGGCGGTCAGCGGTGGGGGACTGTGCCGGCCCAGGACCGGTGTGCCGCTGGAGATGACGCGCAGCCCGAGGCGGGCGGCGGCGTCCGCCACGGCCTGGCGCGTCCCGCTCAACTCGGCGGCCAGGCCGGCCAGGCTGTCGTGCGGATCGGTGCGCACCTCGACCTGGAACCGGGTGAGTTCGGTGCTGACCCGGTCGCCGAGCCGTTCCGCGGCCTGCGCCACGACCTTGTCCGCCCGCGTGCTCAGCTCCCGGGACACCGGATCCACCAGCAGGTACTCCTCCTCCACACCGACCGTGAGCGCGGGCGCGCCGCCCGAGCTCGGTGACGTGCCGCTGCCGCTCGCCGGCGAGGGCCGCGCGCCGGTGGATGTCCACGTCTCGCTCTCCATGGCCATCAGTGTGACCCCCGCGGCCACGATGACGGTGCGCGCAAGTCGGCCAAGCGGCCGGCACCACCTGGGCCCTCTCGTTCGGATCATGCCGGGCTCGCGGGCCCTGGCACCGCGCCTCGCCGCGTTGTCGTCGGTTGCCATGGCTCCGCCATGGCGCCCTCCTGGTGCCTTGCGATGCACGGCACCAGGACCCGCTGCCTGATCCGGCCTGATCCGAACGAAAGACCCTAGTTCGATCCCGCGAACGAAACGGTCGCCTGATCCATGCCGGCCCGCCTACGGGCCTTCGCCGCTGTCACGGTCCGACCCGGCACAAGCACCCGTCACCGGCGTCACCGCTCCCGCCGGCCGCCCGACTGACGACGCGCCTTCCTCAGCAGGGCGTGACCGCTCGAAATCCGGTCGCGGACGGGGACACGGTCCGGCACACTCCGGGTGTGGACCGACTGACGGAGATCGCCGATCGGCTGGCCGACGTCAGGGGTGTCGTCGCGGTGGCCCTCGGCGGCAGCCGGGCGAAGGGGACGTCCCACCCCGACTCCGACCACGACCTCGGCCTGTACTACCGCCCGCCCCTGGACACCGACGCCCTGCGGCTCCTCGCGACCGAACTGACCGGCACGTCGGTCGACGTGACAGAGCCCGGCGGCTGGGGGCCGTGGGTGGACGGCGGGGCCTGGCTCACCGTGGACGGCCACCGCGTCGACTGGATCTACCGTGACCTGGACCGGGTGCGCCGGATCTGGGCGGAGTGCGAGGACGGACGCTTCGAGGTGGGCGCTCAGCCCGGCCATCCGCTGGGGGTGTACTCCCACACGTACGTCGGCGAGGTGGCCGTCGGGCGCATCCTCGCCGACCCCGGCGGTGAGCTTCGGGCCCTGAAGGAGCGGGCACGCCGTTACCCGGAACCGCTGCGCGAAGCACTCATCGCCAACGCGCGGTGGGAGACCCCGTTCATCCTGGCGGCCGCCCGCAAGGGAGCGGCACGCGGTGACACCTTCTACGTCGCCGGCTGCCTCTTCCGCGCGGTGGGTCTCCTCGTGCACGCCCTGCACGCTCACGCGCGCTCCTGGGTGCTCAACGAGAAGGGCGCGGTCCGGGCCGCGGGAGACCTCCCCGCCGCTGTCCCCGGTTTCGCCGCGCGGGCTCACGGGCTGTTCGCCGCGCTCGGCGCCACCCCGGACACCCTCCGCACCGCGCTGGACGCGGCGGACGAACTGGCCGCCGAGGTCTGCGGGCGGCTCACCTCCTGACGGCAGTCAGGTCTCCGGACCGTCTGCGCCCGAGCCTCCCCCTGCCTGAGCCCAGCCTGCCCGGGCCCTCCGCGCCTCGGGCCCCCACTCCGCGCCTCGGGCCCCTCCGTGCCCGGCCCTCGGACCCCACCCGCCGCGTCAGCCGGCCCCTTGCCCCCCGGGGCCCCGGCGAACACGCCAGGGCTCCCGGCCGACGGGGACGTCGGTCGCCGGCGCGCGGAGGTCACTTGGTCGCGCCCTGGGCGAAGCCGTTGTAGATGTAGCGCTGGAGGAAGAGGAAGACGAGGAGGGTCGGGAGGATCACCAGGATCGTGCCGGCGGAGATGTCCTCCCAGTGCGCGCCGAACGGCCCCTTGAAGCGGAACAGCGCGGTGGAGATGGTGCCCAGGTCCTCGGACGGCATGTAGAGGAACGGTATGTAGAAGTCGTTGTAGACGGTGATGCCCTTGATGATGACGACCGTGGCGATCGCCGGTTTGAGCAGGGGCAGGATGATCTTCCAGTAGATGGTGAACGTGTTCGCCCCGTCCAGGCGCGCGGCCTCGTCGAGGGAGACCGGGATGCCCCGGACGAACTGGAGGAAGATGTAGATCGAGACGATGTCCGTCCCCATGTACAGCAGGATCGGCGCCCAGATGCTGTTGAACAGCCCGAAGCTGTTGACCACCTGGAAGGTCGCCACCTGTGTGGTGACACCGGGCACCAGGGTGGCGACCAGGAACAGCCCCATGATCGACTTCTTCGCCCGGAAGTCGAAGCGGTCGATGGCGTACGCGGTCATCGAGCCGATGATCACCGTGCCGGTGATGGAGAACAGCAGGATGAAGGTGGTGTTGGCGAAGGCGGACAGCATCTTGCCGTCGCTGAACGCCGTCGCGTAGTTGTCGAAGTTCAGCCAGTCGCCCGGCAGCGACAGCGCACCGCCGTCCGAGACCTCCTCGGAGGTCTTGAGGGAGGTGAGGAAGACGACGACGAGCGGGATCAGCACGACCAGGGAGGCGACGGCCAGCGACAGGTAGGTCAGTGCGGGTGCGATCCGGCGGCGGGCCGGCAGGGGCGTGGTCATACGAGGTCCACCTTCTCGTCGGGCACGAGGCGGCGCTGGATCCAGGTGATCAGCAGGATGATCAGAAGCAGGACGACGGCGGCCGCCGAGGCCAGGCCGGTCTTGTTGAACTGGAAGGCGAGTTTGACCGTCTGGATGACGAACGTCGTCGTGCCGGTCGCGCCGCCGGTCATGATGTACGGGATCTCGAACACGGACAGGGAGCCGGAGACCGCCAGGATGACGCTGAGGCTGACCACCGGCCGGATGCCCGGGGCGATGATGTGCCGGAACTGCTGCCGGCGCGTGGCCCCGTCCAGCTGGGCCGCCTCGTACAGCTCGCCGGGGATCGACTGGATCGCGCCGAGGAACAGTACGAAGTTCAGCCCGGTGAAGCGCCAGACGGACACTCCCGCCAGGGAGGTGTTCGCCGACGAGGGGTCGCCGAGCCAGGCGTGCCCGGAGCCGGCGCCGAACCACGACAGCACCGAGTCGAGCGTGCCGCCGTCCTGGAAGAAGTACAGGAAGACGAAGCCGATGGCCACGCCGTTGATCAGGTAGGGGAAGAACAGGATCCCCTTGAACAGGTTGCGGAACCGCAGGTCGAAGCTGAGCACGGTCGCGAAGTACAGGGCGATCACGGTCTGCACGGCCGACGCGGCCAGGTAGTAGAAGCTGACGAGGAACACCCGGAACAGCTCGGGTCGGGTGAATATCCGCTCGTAGTTGCCGACACCGGTGAAACGGCGGTCGGGGCTGACGCCGTCCCAGTCGGTGAAGCTGTAGTAGATCATGTTGCCCACGGGCACGTAGGTGAACGTGACCAGCAGGACGAGGGGAACGGCCAGGAAGAACCAGGGGGTGAGCCGGCGCAGGACGCGCACCCCCCGGCGGCCCCCGTCCGCGGCGGGCGTCCGGCGGGGCGGCGGGGCGGTGCCCGGCACCTTCGCGGGCGCCGTGCGGGTCGTCTCGGTCATGTCGGGCCTTTCGTCTTCGCGGGTGGGCGACGGGCGGTGGCCCCGTCCGGCGCGGACGGGGCCGGAACCGGCGTCGGGCGGGCCGGAGGCACCGGCGCCGCTCAGGAACCGGCGGTGCGGGCCGCCTCGTTCCACCGCTTGTCGAGGTCCGCGAGGTAGTCGTCGAGACTGCCGTGCTGCGCGCCGCGGGCGAGGTCGACCAGCTTCTGGCGGTAGTCCGGCTTGTTCAGGCCGATCTCGGCCGCGTTGTCGATCGTGTTGACCTCTCCGGTCCTCGCCTCGGAACGCTCCAGAAAGGTGACATCGTTGTCAGTGAAGTCCTTCAGGGTGCCGGGCATGGGAGCGGACTTCAGGGCCGGCACGGCGCCCTCCTTCGCCGAGTAGCCCGACTTCTCGGTGAACCAGTCGATCCAGGCCCGGGCGGCGGCCTTGTGCGCGGAGTGGATGTTGACCGCCTGCTGGTAGTCGCTGGCGAGGACGGCGCAGTACTTGCCGCCCTTCTGCACGGGGAAGGGCATGAAGCCGATGTCGCCGGGGTCGGCGCCGGCCTTCTTCGCCGCGTCCCGCATCTGCGTCACGGCCCACGAGCCGAGCTGCATGGTGGCGACCTCGCCCTGGGCGATCAGACCTTTGGACGCCTCCCAGTTGGTCGTGCTGGGGTCCTTCTCCGTCAGGCCGCCCTTGACGATGTCGTACAGCAGGGAATCGATCGTGTTCAGTTCACCGCCCCGCTTCCACGGGGAGACGGCGCCGGCGAGCTTGTCGGTGGCCTTGGCGTCGCAGGTGACGGAGCCGACGTTGTTGGTCCAGGCGGTCAGCGGCCAGCCGTCCTTGAAGTTGGTGTAGTACGGCAGGGCGTCCGTCTTCGCCTTGACGGCCTTCAGGTCGGTGAGGAACTCGTGCGGGGTGGCCGGCCACCTGGTGATGCCGGCCTCCTTCCAGACGGCCTTGTTGTAGAGGAAGCCGTTGGCCGTGCCGAACTGGGCGATGCCGTAGACCTTGCCCCCGACCTCGCTCTTGTCGCTGAACCGGTACTTGGCGCCCAGTTCACCTGCGGGACCCAGAGGGGCGAAGAACTTCGGGTAGTCGTTCTTGGCCACGGCGGCCGGGATCATGAGGACGTCGCCGTAGTCCTCGGTGTTCATCCGGATCCTGACCTCGCCCTCGTAGTCGGTGAGGGCCTCGAACTTCACCTTGACCTTGGGATAGGTCTTGTTGAACTCGCCGGCGTACCTGGCCATCGTGCCGTTCTGGACGAGGTCGGTGCGGGCCGTCAGTACCTTGATCGTGCCCGACGCGTCGGCCGGGTCGGCAGGTGCCTTCGCAATCTCCGTGGAGGCTGTGCCCCCGCCCCCGCAACCCGCGACGGTCAGTATCGCGGTCACCAGAAGCGCCTCGGTGAGTGCCTTCCTCTTCCTCATGTGCCCAGCTCCTTCAGGATTGCGGCTCAGCTCTGCGAGTGGGATGTCGGCACTATGTCAGCCCTTGGTTAACCGGTAAAGCTGAAATTTCGAGCACGATGCGTAATTGTTACCGTCCAGTGGATCGTGACCCCTGCGACGTGGCACTCTCACAGGCAAGCCCTCGCAGGGAAGCAGATAGACCGGTTTATGGACAGTGTGCAGATCAGCGCGTTAGGTTGGCCGCCGTTGTCCCTCGAACGGCCTGAGTCAGGCGATTGGAGCCGCACCATGAAGGACGTCACCTCGCTCACCGGGGGCTGGAGCCTGCGCCACGGGGAGGACCTGCTGGAGGCCCGCGTGCCCGGCTGCGTCCACACCGACCTGCTGGCGGCCGGGGCCGTCCCGGATCCCTTCCTAGGCCGCAACGAGGCCGACGTCGCCTGGGTGGGGCGCCGGGCCTGGACCTATGTCCGGCACCTCGGCCACGACACCGCCCACGAGCGCACCGATCTCGTCTTCGAGGGCCTCGACACGGCCGCGTACATCACCCTGGACGGGCGCCCCGTCGGCACGACGCGCAACATGCACCGCGGCTACCGGTTCGACGTCACCGGACGCACCGGTGAGCTGGAGGTCCGCTTCGGCTCCGCCTACGACGAGGCGGCGGCCGTCCGCGCGGTCACGGGGGAGCGGCCCAACGTGTATCCCGAGCCGTCGCAGTACATCCGGAAGATGGCGTGCAACTTCGGCTGGGACTGGGGGCCGACCCTGGTGACCGCGGGCATCTGGCGGCCGGCCCGGCTGGAGCACTGGTCCACCGCGCGCATCGCCCGGGTGCGGCCCCTGGTCGGCGTCGAGGACCGCACCGGCCGCGTCGAGGTGCGGTTGGAACTGGAGCGCACCCCGTGGGGGCGGGGACGCGCACTGCGCGCCGAGGCCGAGGTGGCCGGCGTCCGTACCGAGGTCACCGTCACCGGTGACACGGCGGTGCTGCGGCTCGACGTCCCCGACCCGCGCCTGTGGTGGCCCCGCGGCTACGGCGAACAGCCCCTGTACGACCTCGACATCACCCTCGGTGACGAGTCGGGCCCGCTCGACACATGGCGCCGCCGGATCGGATTCCGCACCGTCGAGCTCGACCGCTCGGCCGACGAACACGGCACCGGCTTCACCCTCGTCGTCAACGGCGTACGGATCTTCGCGCGCGGCGTCAACTGGATCCCCGACGACGCCTTCCCCTCCCGGATCACCCCCGAGCGCTACCGCACCCGCCTCACCCAGGCCGCCGACGCCAACATCGACCTGGTGCGCGTATGGGGCGGCGGCATCTACGAGGACGACGCCTTCTACGACGCCTGCGACGACCTGGGCCTGATGGTCTGGCAGGACTTCCTCTTCGCCTGCTCCGCCTACCCGGAGGAGCAGCCGCTGCGCGGGGAGATCGAGGCCGAGGCCCGCGACAACGTTGTCCGGCTCATGCCACACGCCTCACTGGTGCTGTGGAACGGCAACAACGAGAACCTCTGGGGCTTCCGCGACTGGGACTGGGAGGAACCGCTCGCCGGCGACTCCTGGGGCGAGGGCTACTACCTCGGCCTGCTGCCCCGCATCGTCGCCGAACTCGACCCCACCCGTCCCTACACCGCCGGCAGCCCCTGGTCCGGCTCCTGGGACCACCACCCCAACGACCCGGCCCACGGCACCCACCACTCGTGGGAGGTGTGGAACCGCCAGGACTACGCCGAGTACCGGGCGGACGTGCCCCGCTTCGTCGCGGAGTTCGGCTGGCAGGCGCCCCCCGCGCTGACCACCCTGCGCCGTGCGCTGCCCGGCGAGGAACTGGCCCCCGACTCCCCGGGCATGCTCCACCACCAGAAGGCCGAGGACGGCAACGGCAAGCTGGACCGCGGCGTCGCCCGTCACTTCACGCTGCCCGAGGACGACTTCGACCGGTGGCACTACCTGACCCAGCTCGTCCAGGCCCGCGCCGTCGCCGCGGGCATCGAGCACTGGCGAGCCCACTGGCCGGTGTGCGCGGGAACGATCGTCTGGCAGCTCAACGACTGCTGGCCGGTCACGTCCTGGGCCGCCATCGACGGCGACGGACGCCCCAAGCCGCTCTACCACGAGCTGCGCCGCGTCTACGCCGACCGGCTCCTCACCCTCCAGCCGGACACCGACGGCCTGGTCCTCGCCGCGGTCAACCAGTCCGCCGAACCCTGGCGTACGACGGTGACGCTGCGGCGGGTGGAGGCGGACGGCACCGTGGTCGGCGAGACCCTCCTCGACGTCACCGCGGACCCCCGTTCCGTCGCCCGGACCGCGGTGCCCGGACCGCTCGTACCGGACGAGCGGTCCGCCGAGGAGTTCCTGGTCGCCGACAGCGGAGGGGACGCCGGGAATGGGGGAGGGCTGCGCGCGCTGCACTTCCCCGTTCCCGACAAGGACTTCGCCTACCCCCGGCCGCGCTACGACGTCACGCTGGAGCCCGTGCCCGGCCAGGGAGATAGAGTCGATGTCGTGGTGAGCGCCCGTACTCTCGTCAGAGACCTCCTGCTCCAGCCCGACCGGCTCGGCCCGGCCGCCGTCTGTGACCGCGGCCGGCAGACCCTGCTGCCCGGCGAGCGGACGCGCATCCGGGTCCAGGGCTGCGGCCCCGTCACCGCCGACGCCGTCGAGGCCGCCCTGTTCTGCGTGGACGTGGTGTGAGCGGCTCCGCCCGGCGCGTCACCATCAAGGACGTCGCGGCCCGGGCCGGGGTGTCCAAAGGGGCGGTGTCGCTCGCCTTCAACCACAAGCCCGGCGTCTCCCAGGCCACCCGCGAGCGGATCTTCGCGGCGGCCCAGGAACTGGGCTGGGCTCCCAGTGCCACCGCCCGCAGCCTGTCCAGCCAGCGGGTCGACATCGTCGGGCTGGCCCTGTGCCGGCCCGCCCGGCTGCTCGGCCTGGAACCGTTCTACATGGACTTCATCTCGGGCATCGAGAGCGTCCTGGCGGAACGGTCCTGCTCGCTGCTGCTGCGCCTGGTGCGCGACCTCGACGAGGAGATCGCGGTCTACCGGGAATGGTGGCGCGGCCGGATGATCGCCGGCGCGATCCTCGTGGACTTCCGCGAGGACGACCCACGGGTGCCCTCCCTCCAGGGCCTCGGCCTGCCCGCGGTCGCGGTCGGCCACCCCTCCCTCACGGGCGCCTTCCCGGCGGTGTGGACGGACGACGCGTCCGCGGTCGCCGAGGCGGTCCGCTACCTGGCGGCCCTGGGCCACCGGCGCATCGCGCGCGTCGGCGGCCCGGCCGACCTCGGGCACAGCGCCATCCGGACCCGCGCCTTCGCCGCCACGATCCGGGAACTGGGCCTGGAGGAGGGGCGGCAGATCGCCACCGGCTTCGACGAGAAAGAGGGTGCCCGCGCCACCCGCACCCTGCTGCTCGCCGCCGACCGGCCCACCGCGATCGTCTACGACAACGACATCATGGCGGTCGCGGGGGCGGGCGTCGCGGCGGAGATGGGCTTCACCGTCCCCGACGATCTGTCGCTGCTTGCCTGGGACGACTCCCAGCTGTGCCGGATCACCCACCCGCCGATGACGGCCATGAGCCACGACGTGCACCACTTCGGCGCCGAGGTGGCGCGCGTGCTCTTCGACGTGGTCAACGGCACGCACACCGGCGGCCATCAGGTGCCGACGCCGTCCCTGACCCCGCGCGGCTCCACCGCCCCGGCGCCGGGAACGGACGCGTAGTGATGCGGGAGGGCCGCGTCCGGTGCGGACGCGGCCCTCTGGCGGCCCGGGGGAGCGGTGTCAGCTCTTGACGCAGGTGCTGCCGTTGAGAGTGAAGGCGGCCGGGACGCCGTTGGTGCCGGTGGAGGAGCCGTTGAACCCGAAACTCACGGTGGAGCCGGCCGGGATCGTCTCCGTCCAGGACTCGTTGCTCGCCCGGACCTCGCTGCCCTGCTGGACGGCGTTGGCGTTCCACACCGAGTTCAACTTCTGCCCGCCCGGGAAGGCGAAGGCGAGCTGCCAGCCCTTGACGGCCGTCGTGCCGGTGTTGCGAATGGTGACGTCCACGTCGAACCAGTTGCCCCAGTCGCTGAGGCTGTAGCTGACCGCGCAGCTTCCGGTGGCCGGACCGCCGTCGGTGAAGACGCCGGCTTCCTCGGCGGTCTGCTTGATGCCGTTGGCGCCGGAGAAGATCCGCTGTCCCCAGGTGGTGAGCCGGGAGGCGTCGAACCCGGTGGCCATGTCCAGGTACTCGACGCCACCGCCGTTGCCGCTCCAGGACCAGCCGAGGTAGCCCACACCGAGCTGCTGCGCGGTGGACATGATGGCGTCCTCGTCCGGGTCACCGTCCGAGTGCATGTCGCCGAACTCGCCGACGACTATGGGCAGATGCCGGGAGGTGAACCGCTCCAGGTAGCTCCTGACCTTGTCGGCGGTGTCGAACACGCCGTACATGTGGATCGAGAACAGCGTGTTGCGGTCGGGGTCGGCGGCGAACACCTCCGCGGCGTGGTCGCGCATCGTGAAGGACCAGTCCTGGCCCCAGTTGGGGGCGTCGACCATGAGCGTGTGGCGGAATCCGGCGGCCCGCATGCGGGCCACGGCGTTCGCGGTGTCGGACGTCCACGACGCGTACCCGGTGTTGCCGTAGGGCTCGTTCCCGATGTTCAGGACGACATACTTCTCCTGGCCCTGCACCGCGTCCTTGACGCTGGTCCAGTAGGCGACGGCGCGGGAGAGGGACACGGCTCCCTCCTGCTCGCCGTAGCCGGTGGTGTCGTGTGCCTCCAGGACGCAGACGAGCCGGTTCTCCTTGCACCGCGCGACGACGGACGCGACATCGGCGGTGTCGTTCTTCGTCCAGCGGTCACCGGTGGCGAGCACCACACGCACCGAATTGGCGCCCAGCGCCTTGACGTCCTTCAGGGCCTGCGTCGTTCGGGTGGGATACCAGGCGTGGGCGTGGTTCACACCCCGCAGGACGAAGTCCTTGCCCGTCGCGTCCAGCAGCCGCCCGTCGGTGACGTGGAAGCCCGGCGCGGCCTGCGTGTCCGCCTGCGCGGGGGCCGGCGCGGCCAGTACCGAGGCGGCGAGGGCCAGCAGCGCTCCCGCCGCGGTGGCCAGTGACTTTCTCATGACTGCTCCCAGGATGGTGGCGCGTGCGGCCGGACACGAGGGACGTCTCCGGCGCGCACGGCACTGCCGTTCACTGCATGGCTGTGCGTCCGGCTCGTCCGTCCGGTCCCGGCGGGGCGCCGGCAGTCCGGAAAGGCGAGGAGCGAGCCGGTTGGAAGCCCGCTGCCCGGGCATCGGTTCGCGGCTCACACCGGGCAGCGGGACGGCAGACCGCCGAAGAGGGACACCCCAGGTGACCTCGCCAGGAAACGGGTGGCTCGAAATCCCCTTCGTCGACGGCCGGGAGAGAGGCTAGAACGAGACTGTCGAGGAGGCAACCATCTGAACCAAACCGGTTAAGTTTAGCTTCGGTTCAGTCAGCGGCGTCAATTGGGCCAGTCATTCCGCTCGCGTGGACAAGTTTACGGAACCGGTTTAGCGAACATGTATCCCGCATTTGGACGCCACATCCGAGAACGGCCACCGAGATCTCCGTCGCCCCGCACTCCGGGCGCGGACCGACTGTCGTCACGATCCGCATCTGTCGCTGTGCTTATAGTGACCGTCTGGATCGTCTCCGTAGTCTGTCGAAGGGAGCCGCATGGACGTCATGGCCGCGAGGGACCGGGTCTTCCGCACGCTGGACGCGGACGGCGACGGTGTGATCACCAGGGACGAGTACCTGACTCGCCCGGACCGGGCGGCGGCGAGGCTGGGACGCGGCGTCAACGACCCCCTTGTGGCCGTCGCCCGCAGCCGGCACCAACGGGTCTACGACTCCATGGACGCGGACGGAGACGGCAGGGTGACCTTGCGGGAGTACGCGGCCTGGGCGGGTGCCCACACCTTCGACGACGTCTGCCGGCCGGCTCTGGGGTCCCTGTTCGACCTCGCCGACACCGACGGTGACGGCATGCTGGACCGCGAGGAGTTCACCCGGCTGCGGGAGGTCCTGGGCAACAGTGCCGGCAACGCGGGGGAGGCGTTCGACGCCCTGGACGCCGACGGTGACGGGCGTGTCGACCGTGACGAGTACCTCTCCGCCATCCGTGCCTTCGTCAGTGAGGGCGCATCGCCCATGTACGACGCCCTGGTCGCCGTCCGCTGAACCGGGCCGGCCAGGGCCCGCGACCGGACCGCGTCGGCTCAGTTCCTGCCTGGCAGGGCGGCGACGGCCAGGCACACGCCGGGGGACGCACGACCGGCCGCGGCCGCCGGCGCGGGGAAGCGGGATGCTCCACCCGCAGGGCCGGGGGCTGGACGGGGGAGTGGGCCCGCCGGCCCCGCCACCGCATCGCCTCCCGCCCGCGCCACCGCATCGCCTCCCGCCCGGCGTCCGCCCGTCAGTCCTTCACGGCTCCGCCCAGCCCGGAGACCAGGCGTCGCTGTACGAGTACGAAGAACACCAGCACCGGCACGGTCATCACCGTGGACGCCGCCATGACCCCGCCCCAGTCCGGCTCGTCGGGCTGGTAGAAGACGAGCAGCGCCATCGGCAGGGTCGACTGCGAAGTGTCGCTGATGAGGAACGACTTGGCGAACAGGAAGTCGTTCCACGCCGAGATGAAGGAGAACACGCTCGTGGCCACCAGACCCGGCAGGACGAGCGGAAGAAGGATCTGCCACAGGAACCGCGCACGGCTCGCCCCGTCGAGGTACGCGGCCTCCTCCAGCGACTCCGGCACGGCCTTCACGAATCCCCGCAGCATCCAGATCGCGAACGGCAGCGAGAAGGCGATGTGCGGCAGGATCAGCGAACTCAGCGTGTTCAGTCGGCCGAAGTCGCGCATCAGGAAGAACAGGGGGATGGTGAGCGCCTCCACCGGCACCATCTGCGCCACCAGGAACATGATCAGCAGGGTGGTCCGGAAGCGGAACCGGAAGCGGGTCACGGCGGTCGCGGCGAGGAAGGCGATCAGCGCGGAGGCGACCACGACACTCACCGCGACGACGAGGCTGTTGACGAAGTACCGGCCGAACTCGTGCTGTCGGAACACGCGCCGGAAGGAGTCCAGGGACGGGGACGACGTCCAGGGCCTCGGCCGGGTGGACTCGATCTCCCCGGCCGGCCGGAACGCGCTGAGCACCATCCAGTAGAGGGGGAAGGCGACGACCACGGCGGTCAGCAGCGCGGTCGCCTCGGCCGCCAGCCGCCAGGGGCGCCGCACAAGACCACGTAGGGGACGCACAGTTCTTCCCCCGCTCGTGACACCTCCCCTGCTCACAGTTCCTCCCCCTGGCGGCGCAGCAACCGCAGATAGCCGAGCGTGACGGCGAGCAGGATCAGCAGCGTCACCACGCCGATCGCCGAACCCAGGCTGTACTGCGAGGACGCGAACGCCTTCTGGTAGGCGTACACGTTCAGGACCAGGTTCTGGCCGGCGATGCCGCCGCCGTCGGTCATCACGTAGATCTGGGTGAAGACCTTGAAGTCCCAGATCATCGACTGGATGGTGACGATGACCAGGATGGGTCTGAGAACCGGCGCCAGCACCGAGCGCCAGATACGCCACTGCGAGGCGCCGTCGAGTGAGGCGGCCTCCAGTACCTCGCGCGGCACGGCGCGGATGCCGGCGTAGACGGTGACCATCACGAACGGGAAGGAACACCACACCACTTCGAGCAGGACCAGCAGGAAGGCGCTGTAACGGCCGTAGGTCCACGAGAAGTCGCCGAGCCCGAGGAGGCGGTCGACCGGGCCGAAGTCGGGGTCGAAGAGGAACAGCCAGACCGTCGAGCCGGTGACCGTCGGTGTCGCCCACGCCCCCAGCGCGGCGAGCATCAGGGCGAGCCGCGGGACGGCGCGGACGCGGGTGAGCAGGACGGCGAGCGCGCAGCCCACCGCCAGGGTGGACAGCACACAGGCCGCCGCGAAGCCGACCGTCGCCAGCAGCACCTGCCAGAACTGGTCGTCGGCGAACAGCTCGGAGTAGTTGGCCAGCCCTCGGAAACTGGTCGGTTCGCCGCCGCTGACCTGGGCCTGGGTGTACTCGAGCACGGACATCAGCCCGAGCTGGTAGACGGGGTAGACCAGCAGCCCGCCGAGGACGACGAGGGCGGGCGCGAGGTAGAGCCAGGGAGTCCAGCCCCCGTGCGGGCGTGGCCTCCTGACGGGCCGCACGGGAGCTGGAGCGGCCGGCCGGCCGGCCGGTCGCGGGGCGGGGCCGGCCGCCGTCGTCCGGTCGGGCCGTGCGGCCTCCGGCCGTCCGGTGGTGGTGTTCGGTGTGTCCCGCTCCGGCGAAGGAGCGGCGTCGGTCTTCCGCGTCATCCCACGGATCCGAACGCGTCGTTCATCTTCTTCGCCGCGTCGGCGGAGGCGGCGGTCACGTCCTTCTTGCCGCTGACGATCTCCTGGAACATGGTCGGCAGCACCAGTGAGGAGTCGATCTGTGCCCACGCGGGCGAGGCCGGCACGAACTTGGTGCCGGCGGCGAGGGTCCGCACGAACGGCTTGACGAACGGCTCCTTGGCCGCGGCCTGCTGCCGCACGTCCGCGAAGGTCGGCAGAAAGCCCATGGCGTCGAAGAGCCGGCCCTGCGTCCGCTTCGAGGCCAGCCGCTTCATCAGGTCCACGGCGAGGGTGCGGTGCGACGTGCTCTTCAGGACGCCGATGTTGTTGCCGCCCGCGAACGCCGGCGCGATCGAGCCGGGCTTCACCCCCGGCAGCGGCACCACCGCGTACTTCCCCCTGACCTTCCCGGCCTCCACCGCGGCATGGCTGAAGTCGCCGCCGATCGCCATGGCCGCCTTGCCGGAGGCGAAGGCGGTCACCGTGTCGTTCCCGCCCATGCCCGCGCACTTGGCGGCGGGACAGTTGTCGTCGCCGAAGAGGGAGGTGTACGCCTCGATGCCCTTCCGGGCGGCGGGGCCGTCGATGACGGAGGCGTACGAACCGCCCCTACCGGTCGCCAGTTCACCGCCGCGGGCCCAGATGAACGGCATCGCGCCGTACGTGTAGGCGCCGCCGACGGCGAGTCCGTACAGACCGGGCCTGGCGGCCCGGATCCGCTTCGCTGTGGAGATGAGTTCGGCCTGTGACCTCGGTACGCCGAGGCCGAGTTCGCCGAGTATGTCGGTCCGGTAGTACAGCGCCCGGACACCGACGAAGTACGGCGCCCCGTAGATCCTGCCGTCCACGGTGACCGACTGCCGGGCGGTCGGATCGGTGTCCTTGGCCTCGCTCCAGGCGTTGAAGTCCCGGGTGACGTCCGCGAGTCCGCCGTCCCGTACGTAGCCGGCGGTGTCCGTGTTGCCGTACTCGATCACGTCGGGCGCGGACTTCGGGTCGTTGAAGGCGGCCTTGATGCGCTGGGCGCGGGTCTCCACGGGGATGTACTCGACGGTGACCTCGGCGCCGTCGTGCGCCTTCTCGAAGCCGGCGAGGACCGCGTCGACGACGCGCTGCTTGGGCCGGTTGTCGACCTCCTGGAAGAGCCAGACGCGCAGGGTGCCGGTCTTCTCGTCCTTGCCGGCGGGTGAGTTGCCGGAGGTCTGGGGAGCGCAGGCGGCGGCCAGGGTGACGGCGAGCGCGGTGAACCCGGCAAGACGGACGGACAGCTTCATGGAGTGCTCCTCCGATGCGGTGTTGCAGCATGTGCAATGACGGTTTCGCTCTGCACAACAGCTCGGAGGTTAGAGACAGCAGGAACACGCCCACAAGAGGTCTCAACCACTCTGTGACCGGCAGACGCACGCCGTGCAACGCCCGAGCGGCACGAAGGCCGCAGGGCGCGCGAAAGGGAGCCTCTCGCCGCCGAGGGCGAGAGGCTCAGGTCTTCCTGGTGCGGGTCGCGAGCGCCCGTGGCGCAGGCGTGAGGTCGCGCCCGTCGGCTACCGGCGTGACCGGGTGGACCGGACGGCCGGTTCCTGCCCCAGCTTGTCCTTCTCCGCCTTGAGCTTGCGCCACACCGTGCCGAGTGCCTCGATGTCGTGCTCGTCGAGGAGATCGGTGAAGACCGGCGCCAGGACCTCGCGGCGGGTGGCGTCCGCCTGCTCGAAGACGCGGCGGCCCTCGTCGGTGAGCGAGACCTCGACCGACCGTGCGTCGCGCGCCGACGGGGTACGTGTCACCAGACCCCGGCCCTGGAGGGCGTCCACGACCCGGGAGACCTGGCTGCGGCTCAGCATGGTGCTGTTGCCGAGGACGGAAGCGGGCACGGGCTCAGGGCTGGACGCCAGCCACAGCATCACCTCGAACCAGGAGACGGGGAGGTCGTGCGCCCGGATCAGGGCCCGGTCGACGTGCTCGGTCATCACCGTGCCCGCCCAGACCAGCCCGTAGAAGGCGTAGTCCGCGGCGGGCATCTCGGCCTGTGACAGCTTCTTCGGCATGGGCCGAGTATAGGCGGGTTGCGTGCGCACGCACATAAAGCTACGTTGTGTGTGCACGCACATAAACGAGAGAGGCTTCACCATGTCCGCCACCCCCCGCACCCCCCGCACCGTCCTCATCACCGGCACCTCCTCCGGTATCGGCCTCTCCGCCGCCGTCGCCGCGGCCCGGGCGGGCTGGCACACGGTCGCCACCCTCCGTGACACCACCCGCGCCGGCGCGCTGCGCGAGGCCGCGGCCGAAGCGGGCGTCACACTCGACATCCGGCAGCTCGACGTGACCGACGAGACCTCCGTCACCGCCGCCGTCGACGGCGTGATCGCCGACCACGGCCGCCTTGACGCCGTCGTCAACAACGCGGGCGCCGGCCACCTGGGCACCCTGGAGAACGACGCCATGGACGACGTCCGCGACGTGATGGAGGTCAACTTCTTCGGCGTGCTGAACGTCTCCAAGGCCGCGCTGGCGCACCTGCGCGCTACCGGCGGCCGCCTGGTCACCGTCACCAGCGTCGGCGGCGTCATCGGCCAGCCGTTCAACGAGGCCTACTGCGCCGCCAAGTTCGCCGTCGAAGGTTACATGGAGAGCCTGGCCCCCGTCGCGCGGACGCTGGGCGTGAGCGTGTCCGTCGTGGAACCCGGCGCGGTGGCCACCGAGTTCGTGAACAACGTCGGTGTCGACCTGAACGCCGACATCGCCGCCGGCCCCTATTCCGACGCCCTGCGACGCTACATCGACCGCGCCACCGAGCAGTTCCTGAAGGCCGACGTACAGACCTCGGCCGCGGCGGCGGAGGCGGTCATGGAGGCTCTCCACGCCGACCGGCCCGCCTTCCGGATCCAGACCTCCGACTGGGCCCGCACCTTCGTCGGCACCAAACTGGCCGACGTCGACGGTTCCGCGGTCCAGGACCTCACCGCCACCTGGATCGCCTGACCGACCGCGCGGGGAGTTCGGCTGAGAGGACCGTGAACCACCTGGGCAACCGGCTGAGCGGGCTCCCGCTGGTCCTGTCCGACCCGCGCCGCGTGTCCGCCCGGCCGCAGGAGCACCCCTGGGAGCGTCCGGCTCCTCGCTGACGTCCACGACACGGTCGGCCCGGTCCGCCACCGAAAGCCGGCCGGTCCGGTCGAGCGGGAGGCCGCGCCCGTCGTGCGTCAGTTCGCACAGGCGCTCCCGCTTCCGCCCGCGCCCCTCACCGGCGCCCGGCCCCGGCCACTGCCGCGCGCCGTGCTCCCGGTCACTCCGCATGGCGGAGAGGCAAACCCGTCCATTTCGGGTAGTGCGGTAGGGAGCGCCACCGCCGGTGGCCGACGAACACGAGGATCGGATGCGCGACATCGAGGGCACCGCCGGGCAGGCCTCCGGTCACGGCACACCTTTGCGGGGACGCGTCGCCGTCGTCACCGGAGCGGCCCGCGGAGTCGGCGAAGCCCTCGCCCGACGACTGTCCGGCGCCGGGATGAAGGTGGCGCTCCTGGGCCGCGAGGCGGAAACCCTGCGGCTGGCCGCCGCGGCCCTGCCCGCACCGAGCATCTGCGTCGAAGCGGACGTCACCGACCGTGCCGCGCTCGACCGTGCTGCCCGGCAGGTCGCCGAACAGCTCGGCCCGGCCAGCGTGCTCGTGGCCAACGCGGGCATCGCCGTCGGCGGCCCGTTCAGCCGCACGGAAGCCGACCTGTGGCAACGGGTCATCGACGTGAACCTGGTCGGCGCCGCCAACACCGCCCGGGCCTTCCTGCCGCAACTCACCTGCACTCGCGGCTACTTCCTCCAGATCGCCTCCACCGCGGCCTTCGGCTCCGCGCCCATGATGAGTGCGTACTGCGCCTCCAAGGCAGGCGTGGAATCCTTCGCCCAGGCCCTGCGCGGCGAGGTCGAACCCGACGGCGTCGCCGTCGGCATCGCCTACCTCCACTGGACCGGCACCGACATGATCAGCGGTATCGACGACCATCCCGTCCTGCGGGCCCTGCGCCAGAACCAGCCCTGGTTCGCGCGCCGTATCCACACCCCGGCACAGGTGGCCGACTGGCTCACCACCGGCGTCCTGCACCGCGCCCACCACGTCTACGCCCCACCGTGGCTGCGCTGGTGCCAGCCCCTGAGGCCGCTCTTCCCCGCCCTCGTCGCCCGGCTGGCCCGGCGTGAACTCCGGGCGCGTCCCGGGGCGGAACTCGCGGACGACGTGGGCGTCCTGGGCGCCGGGGGACGCGCCGACTGGGACGCGTTCTCCTCCGCCGCACACCCGCACCGCGGCCCGCAGCAGTAGGAGCGGCGCCCCGCACCGCCTCCGCGACAGCGACAGCCCGGCTGCGCTTCGGCCCCCACCGCGCGGCACTGCGGCCGCGGCCCTGACCCCTGGCGGTGTGCGACTGTCACATCGGCTATGTCCGCCTCGAAGCACTCCCGCTGTACGACGTCTTCGCCGGCGGTGTCCTGGAACGTGTCCCGGTGGAACGCGATGGCGCTACGCGTGCGCCCGTTGACGTAGCGTGGCCGGGAAGCGGACTGCCGCCACTCCACCACCCGGGGGGACTGATGAGGGATCGTACGGAAGCGGTCGAATCGATGGAGCAACTCGCCGTGGTCTGGCGGGCGATGGTGCTGGACCGCGACACGGGCGCCGATGTGCGGGACCTTCCGGGCATCGCCGTCCGCTGGGCCGACTGCCGGTTCCCCTTCTGGAACTGCGTCACGCTGACGGACGTCGACGCGGACGCCGCGCTCTTCGGGCGCCGCCTGAGCCGGGCCGCGGACATCATGCGCTCCAAGACGCGTCCCGGATTCCTGTGGCTCTTCGAGGACCTCCTCGGCGACGAGGCGCGCGGGCAGGTGCGGACGGCGGCCGAGCGGGCGGGCCTCACGTACGCCTTCTCCGGCACCGGCATGGCCGGAGACCTCCTGCCCGTCCCCGAACCGTCCCACCCGGACCTCACGTTCGTCCGCGTGACCACGGACGAACACCTCCGGGCGTACGCGGACCTGAACTCACGCGCCTACGGTTTCCCGCTGGAGGACGGCCGCGACGGGCTGCTCGGGTCCACGGCGTGGAAGAGCCAGGTGCACGCCTACCTGGGGCTACGGGACGGTGTCCCGGTGACGTGCGCGGGAACGGTGGAGGCGGAGGGCCGGCTCTTCGTCGTGCTCGTCGCCACGGCCCCGGAGTGGGAGCGCAGGGGCTACGGCGAGGCGGTGACGCGCAAGGCCCTGTACGAGGGTGGCCGCGCCACCGGCCTGACCCGCGCCACCTTGCACGCGACAGCGGCCGGCGCCCCCGTGTATCCCCGCATCGGGTTCCGGCCGAACTCGCCCGTCCATTTCTACGCGCTGAGCTGGACGCCGCCCTCCCACAGCTGACAGGCCCTGGCGGACGCCCGGTGGGACCGATCCGGTCAGCCGGGCTGTGCGGCGATCATCGCCCGGTACCAGTGGTAGCTGTCCTTCGGGGTGCGCTCCTGGGTGTCGTAGTCGACCCGGACGATTCCGAACCGTTTGCCGTAACCGAACGCCCACTCGAAGTTGTCCAGCAGTGACCAGACGTAGTAGCCGCGGACGTCCACGCCTGCGTCCGTCGCGGCCCGCAGCGCGGTGAGGTGATCGCGCAGGTAGGCGACCCGGTCCGCGTCGTGCACCGCTCCGTCGGGGCTCACCTCGTCGTCCTCCGCGGAACCGTTCTCCGTGAGGTGCACGGGTGGCAGCGCGTCCCCGTACCGGGCCCCGAGCCGCACCAGCAGCTCGGTGAGGGTGCCGGGGACGACCGGCCAGTCCATCGCGGTGTGCCGCACGCCCGGAAGCCGTACCTCCCGGTACCGGTTGTCCGTGGCCACGCGTCGCGCCGGGTCGCTCTCGCGGTAGGGGGCGTCGGCGACGACGATCGGCCGGTAGTAGTTGATCCCCAGGAAGTCCAGCGGCCGGGAGATCAGTTCCAGGTCGCCCTCCCGCCGGAAGTCCTGCCCGGTCACCAGTTCCCCCCAGGTCTCCTCCTCTGTGGCCGGGTAGCGGCCCGCCAGGAGAGGTTCGGTCCACACCAGGTTGTGCTGGGTGTCCGCGCGGACGACGGCCGCCAGGTCGGCGGGGGAGCCGGTGGCCGGCAGGTTGTGGTCGAGGTTGAGCGTGATGCCCACCTCGCGCACGCCCGCCTCCCGCAGCACCCGTACGGCCAGGCCGTGGCCGACCAGCAGATGGTGGGCCGCGGCCAGCGCGCCCCGGCCCTCCCGGGCACCCGGGGCGTGCCGGCCCACGGAGTAGCCGAGGAAGGCGCTGCACCACGGCTCGTTGAGGGTGATCCAGCGCGGCACGCGGTCCCCGAGGTGCCCGGCGACCACGGCCGCGTACTCGGCGAACCGTTCCGCCGTCTCCCGCACCCGCCAGCCGCCCCGGTCTTCCAGTGCCTGCGGCAGGTCCCAGTGGTAGAGGGTGGCGGCCGGTTCGATGCCGGCCGCGAGGAGCTCGTCGACCAGCCGGGAGTAGAAGTCCAGCCCCTTGGTGTTCACCGGGCCGGTGCCGTTCGGCACGACACGCGGCCAGGCGATCGAGAACCGGTACGATCCGACGCCCAGCTCCCGCAGCAGGGCCACGTCCTGCGGATAGCGGTGGTAGTGGTCGCAGGCGACGTCACCGGTGTCGCCGCCGGCCACCAGACCGGGGGTGTGGCTGTAGGTGTCCCAGATCGACGGACCGCGGCCGTCCTCCCGCGCCGCTCCCTCGATCTGGTACGAGGCGGTCGCGGCGCCGAGGACGAAGCCGGGCGGGAACATGGGGAAGTCACTCATGGCAGGAGCCCGTTCCGATGGGGGTGCAGGTCACTTGACGGAACCGCCGGTGATGCCGGCGGCGATGTACTTCTGGGCCAGGACGAGGAGGACCGCCGCCGGCACCGCGGACAGGACGGACGCGGCCATCACCGAGCCCCAGTCACCGACGTGCGCGCCGATGTACTGGTAGATGCCCAGCGTGACCGGCTTGACGTCGTCGGTGGTGTTCAGGGTCAGGGCGAACATGAAGTCGCTCCACGAGAACAGGAACGCGAACAGGCCCGAGGTGATGAGCGCGTTGCGGCTCATCGGCAGCACCACCCGCACGAACGTCCGCACCGGCCCGGCACCGTCCATCTGCGCCGCCTCGATCACCTCGCCCGGGATCGACAGCATGAAGGACCGCATCAGCACGACGGAGAACGGGATGCCGAGCGAGGAGTCCGCCAGCATCAGTCCGAAGTAGGAGTTGACCAGGCCCAGTTCGACGTACGAGTCGTACAGCGCGTTGGCGATGACGATGCCCGGGACCATCTGCGTGATCAGGGTGCCGAACACGATCGTCCGTGTGCCGCGCAGCCCGAACCGGGCCAGTCCGTACGCCGCCGGCGCGGAGACCGCCAGGCAGAGGACGACCGCGCCGAGCGAGACGGCCAGGGAGGTCAGCAGGTGTCCGCCCTGGTCACCGAGGGCCTTGGAGAAGCCGGACAGGTCCAGGCGGCTCGGCACCGGATCGACCTGGAGCAGTCCCGAGGCGGGCTGGAGGGCGGTGTCGAGCATCCAGTACAGCGGGAAGAGCATCACGCACAGGATGAGCACACCGGTGAGGGTGGAACCCCAGCGGCGCCTGGATGTCGTGGGCGTCCGGATGGTCATGGACGTCACTTCCCCTCGCTGCGGCCTGCCCGCAGGTAGATCACCGCGAACACCGCGGAGACGAGAACGAGCACGTTGCCGACGACCGCGCCCGCCCCGAAGTCCAGTTGGACGAACGAGTTCTGGTAGGTCAGCGTGCCCAGGGTCTGGGTGGCGTCGGCCGGGCCGCCGTCGGTGAGCGCGAGGATCAGGTCCAGGATCTTCACCGTCGACATGAAGCCGAGGACGAGGACGACGGTGATCACCGGCCGGAGCATCGGCAGGGTGACGGAGCGGAACGTCCGCCAGGCCGAGGCGCCGTCCAGCGAGGCGGCCTCGTACAGCTCCGCGGGGATCTCCTGGAGACCGCCGTAGAGGATGACCATGTTGAACGGGACGCCGATCCAGATGTTGACCAGGATCACCGACAGTAGGGCCAGGTGGGGGCTGGTCAGCCACGGGGTGTGGCCGCCGAGGCCGAGGGTGTCCAGGAACGAGTTGAGTACGCCCGTGTCCTGGTCGAGGATCCGCCGCCACACGATGCCGGACACCACCATGGGCACCAGCCAGGGCAGTAGGATCAGCGACCGCAGCACGCCGTTGAGAGGGAACCTGCGGCTGAAGAACACCGCGAGCGCGAGGCCGGCGCAGAACTGCCCGAGCAGGGATCCGGCCGTGAACACGAGCGTGTGCCACAGCGCCCTGCCGAACAGGGCGTCCCGCAGGACGTGCGACCAGTTGTCGACGCCGTTGAAGGGGGCCTTGCCGGTGAAGAACGTCTGCGGTGTGTAGTGCTGGAAGCTCATCACGACGTTGCGGACGAGCGGGTAGCCGAAGAACAGCAGCATGAAGACGACCGCGGGGGCGACGAACCCCCACTGTGCGAGGCGGCGCCGCAGGCGCAGCCGTCCCGGATCCGGGACGCCGGCCGCCCGGCTCGCGGGGGAGGGCACCGGGACGGTGACGGTGGACGTGGTCATGTGCGCGTGTACCTCAGTTCCCGCTCGTGGCCCGCTGCTGGGCGCGTGTCAGGGCGGCCTTGCTGGACTCGCCGGTCAGTGCGGACTGGAAGGCGCTCTGGAGGGCGAGCGACACGCCCGGCCAGCCGGCGCCCAGCTCGGCCGTGCGGGAGCGGGCGGCGGCCACCTGGTCGGCGAGGGCGTCCAGCTCGGGCACCCGCTCGCGCCACACCGCGGCGGCCTTCTCGGCGGCAGGGACCATCCAGCTGTTGAGCGCGTACGTCAGCTGCTCTCTCTCGCCGGACAGGCAGGCGACGATCCGCCCGGCCATCCTCTCCCGCGCCCTGTCACCGGTGTTCGGGACCGTGAGAACCGCACCGCCGAGGGGACCCACCGACCTGTCCCCGGCCTTCGGCACAGGGATCCGCGCGATGCCCCAGTGCAGCGACTTGTCGGTGTTCAGCGTCTCCACCTGCCACGGGCCGTTCACCATCATAGCCGCGTTGCCCGCCATGAACTGGTCGTTGACGTCCGCCTGCGTCCAGCCGACCGTCGACCTGGACAGCGAACCGTCGTTCAGCAGGGCCTTCCAGAAGTCCAGCGCCTCGACGACCCGCGGCCCGTCGAGGCGTCTCTCGTCGCCGCCGTTCGACCACATGAAGGGCGTGAACTGGAAGACGCCGTCCTCGGCGCCGCCCGCGCTGAGCGCCAGGCCGTACCGCTTGCCGTGGGTCAGTTTCTTCGCCGTCGCGCGCAGCTCGTCCCAGGTGCCCGGGACCTCGAGGCCTGCCCCGGCGAGGGCGTCCTTGTCGTAGAACAGGGCGAGTGTGTTCACCGAGCGGGCCGCGCCGTAGTACGTCCCCTTGTAGGAACCGAAGTCGACGATGCCCCGGGGGACGCCGTCGGTGCGCAGGCCCAGTGTCCTGAGGTCGGTCAGCCCGCCGGCCTCGGCGAACGTCGGCATCTCGGAGGCGTCGAACTGGACGATGTCGGGCAGCGACTTGGACGACGCCATGCGCAGCGCCTTCGTCATCACCTGCGCGGCCGGAACGCTCAGCTGCTCGACGGTGACGCCCAGCCGCCGGCCGCAGCGGGCCATCGCCTGGGCGTCCCAGCGGTGGTAGGACTCGTCGGTCGAGGAGTTCATCACGGTGTAGACGTCGCTGTCGCGCTGCGAGCCGCATCCGGTCAGGGCCGCCCCGGCGACCAGGACGCAGACGGCGGCGAGCGGCGTCACGGTCCTGCGGGAGCGTCCGCGGCGCGCGGCAGCCGGAGTGGGTGCTGTCACGGTGGGTGCCCTTGCGTGGGAGAGGGAGGGACGGGCGTCAGCGGACGCCGTGGACGTGATGACGCATTTCGTTGAAGCGCTTCGACATGGTGCGGCCTCTGCTGTCGTGTCGTCGGCGTCGCCGCCGCCGCCTTTGTTTGCTGCGATGACTAATACGTCAGAACCCTGCCGTCCCGCTAGTCCCGTGCACCGGGACCTTTTCCCGGCCTCCGCGGTGACGCCTCCCGTCCGAATGCGAAGAGGGCCAGTTCAGCCCAGGTATTAGGGCCGTCGGACGCCGATGGGTGCCGTCCGTCGTGTGTACGATCCACAGGCCGGGGCGACAGCCTCCGCAGTCCCCGCCGAACAGCCCTGCTCCCCCGAGGAAGACCATGAAGTTCACCAACGGGTTCTGGCGCGTCCGCGATGGCGTTCAGATCGCCTACGCCACCGAGGTACGCGAGGTGCGCGTCCAATCGAAGCGCTTCACCGCCTATGCCGCCACGCAGAAGGTGACGCGCAGAGGGGACACTCTCAACGCGCCGCTCCTCACCGTCGACTGCTTCTCGCCCGCCGAGGGTGTCATCGGTGTGCGCGTCACCCACCACGCCGGCAGGTCGCGCCCGGGTCCCGACTTCACCCTCATGACCGCCCCCGGTGCCGAGGGCGCGGGCGAGGTCCGGCAGGACGGCACCGTCACCCAGCTGACCAGCGGCCCCCTGACCCTGCGCCTGGACCGGGCCGCTCCCTGGGCCCTGACCTTCCTCGACGCGGGCGGGCGGGAGCTGACCCGGGCCGGCCGCAAGGGCACCGCGTTCGCCACCACCGACGACGGTGCCCACCACGTCCTCGCCCAGCTCGCGCTGGGCGTCGGCGAGCAGATCTACGGCCTCGGCGAGCGTTTCACGCCGTTCGTCAAGAACGGCCAGAGCGTGGACATCTGGCAGGCCGACGGCGGCACCAGCAGCGAACAGGCCTACAAGAACATCCCGTTCTACCTCTCCTCGCGCGGCTACGGCGTCTTCGTCAACCACCCCGGCGGGGTCTCCTTCGAGGTCGGCTCCGAATCCGTGGGGCAGGTGCAGTTCAGCGTCGAGGACCAGACGGTCGAGTACCACGTCGTCGCCGGGCCCACCCCGAAGGACGTCCTCACCCGTTACACCGCCCTCACGGGCCGTCCGGCCCTGCCGCCCGCCTGGTCCTTCGGCCTGTGGCTGACCACTTCCTTCACCACGGACTACGACGAGCCGACGGTGATGTCGTTCGTCGACGGCATGGCCGAGCGCGGCATCCCGCTGTCGGTCTTCCACTTCGACTGCTTCTGGATGCGCGAGTACCAGTGGTGCGACTTCGCGTGGGACCCCGAGGTCTTCCCCGACCCGGAGGGAATGCTCGCGCGGCTGAAGGCCAGGGGGCTGCGGGTCAGCGCCTGGATCAACCCGTACATCGCGCAGAAGTCCCCGCTGTTCGACGAGGCCGCCGCGCTCGGCCACCTGGTACGCCGGCCGAACGGCGACGTGTGGCAGTGGGACCTGTGGCAGGCCGGCATGGGACTGGTCGACTTCACCGGCCCCGACGCCCGCGCCTGGTTCCGGTCGAAGCTGAAGCCGCTGCTGGACCAGGGCGTGGACTGCTTCAAGACCGACTTCGGCGAGCGCATTCCGACCGACGTCGTCTGGCACGACGGCTCCGATCCGGAGCGGATGCACAACTTCTACACCCACCTGTACAACCGGACCGTGTTCGAACTCCTCGAGGAGGAGCGCGGACAGGGCGAGGCCGTGCTCTTCGCCCGCTCCGCGACCGCCGGCGGCCAGCAGTACCCCGTGCACTGGGGCGGCGACTGCTGGGCGTCCTTCGAGGCCATGGCCGAGTCGCTCAGGGGCGGGCTGTCCCTGTCCCTGAGCGGCTTCGGCTTCTGGAGCCATGACATCGGAGGCTTCGAGGGCACCCCCGACCCGGCGGTCTTCAAGCGCTGGCTGGCCTTCGGCCTGCTGTCCTCCCACAGCCGCCTGCACGGCTCGTCGTCGTACCGGGTGCCGTGGGAGTTCGGTGCCGAAGCCGTCGACGTCACCCGGCGGTTCACCCTGCTCAAGCACCGCCTCATGCCCTACCTGTACGGCGCCGCGGCCGAGGCCCACCACACCGGCGTCCCGGTGATGCGGCCCATGGTCCTGGAGTTCCCGCACGACCCGGCATGCCGCCCCCTCGACCGCCAGTACATGCTCGGCGCGGACCTCCTGGTCGCCCCGGTGTTCAGCGAGGACGGCCGGGTGGAGGTCTATCTCCCCGAGGGCACCTGGACCCACCTGCTCAGCGGCGAGCAGGTCACCGGCCCGGTGTGGCGCACCGAACGGCACGGCTACGACAGCCTCCCGCTCTATGTCCGTGAGGGTGCCGTCCTGCCGCTGGCCGCCGACGACCAGCGGCCCGACGGCGACTGGCTGGACAACCCCACGCTGCTCGTCCACCCGCCGGCCACCGCCGAGTACACGCAGGAGGTCAGCGTCCCCGACCTGACCGGCGCGACGGCCGCGCGGTTCCGGGTCAGGCGCGAGGGCGGCCTCCTGCGCGTCACCGCGGACGGCCACGACCGGCCCTTCACCGTGCACGTCGCCGGTGGCGCACAGGCCGAGGGCGCGGGCGAGGTCACCGTTGCGCTACGGTGACCGGCCGCTCCGGGGGAGACCCACGGCGGCACCGACGGCCAGCCCGTCACCCTGCCGGGGTGGCACCGGCGGCGGCATCGGCCTTTCGGAGAACGCCGGGCCGAGGTCGGGTCGTCCCTGATGCGCGGGCCGGTTCGTTCCGGCTACCGGCTACCGGCTACCGGCTACCGGCTACCGGCTACCGGCTGCCTACGGCCGAGGCCGGCCGGCAGGGCGCAGGCCGCCGTACCACCGGGCAGCCGGTGCCGGTTGTGGGCGACGAGCCGGTAGACGCCGTGGGCGGTCCACCGGATCGGAGGGAGCCTCAGCAGGGCGCCGAGAACGCGCCAGCCGCCGCCCGCGCTCGCCAGCAGCCGGGCGACTGCCTGGGCGCCCCCGTACACGGTCCCGTCCGGGGTGATCCACAGCGCCTCGTACGCGGCTCGCCGCGGGGTGACGCCCAGTTCGTCCAGCGGTGCCTGCTGCTGGGCCACCACCTCGCAACGAGGCTTGATCCGCTTCTGGGTGAAGGCCAGGGAGGCCGTGCAGAAACCGCAGTCACCGTCGTAGACCAGTACAGCTCGTGTCCGCATGCCTCCATGGTGCCGCACCGCCGATCCGGATCACCCGCGCCCGGCTGCCGACGGACGCCTAATCGCCCTGGCGAGCCCTCCCGTCCGGGAGGGACTTTCGTCCGGGCGGCGCCCGCCGGCCAGGGACCGTACCGGAGGGAGGAGGTCCTCCTCGGTGTCCGGGGGAGTCCTCCCCGGCGCCCGACCGGGCCGCCCGGCGGCGCTCCGCTCAGGCGCGTGGCGCCGCTCCCTCGTCGACGGGCAGGGAGACGGACTCGTCCGGCGCCGGGGCACCCGTTCCGCCGGGGCCCGTCGCGGCGCGGGCCTTCCCGGCCGGGGCACCGCGCGGGCCGGTCCGGCGCAGGGCCAGGTGGAGCGCCGGCATCAGGACGCAGGTGATCGCGGCGCTGTACCAGAGCAGGGCGTCCAGCCGGCCCGCCGCCAGACAGGCGCCCGCGGCCACCGCGGCCGCCGCGCACACACCGCGGTCCAGGATGCTCTCCACCGACAGCAGCGTGGCCCGCGGCGCGTCCACCGGGATGGCGTCGTTGACGAGCTTGCGCTGCACCGGATAGACGAACCCGGTGATCGCGGCGAACGCGCACAGCAGCGCGACCACGGTCCACGGGCCGCCCACGACGGTGCCCGCCAGAACGGCGGCCAGGGCGACGCTCAGCAGGGACACCCAGCCGGCCGGCGGCAGCCGGCGGCTCAGCCACTGGGGACGGGTCGACGCCACCGCCTCGGCGACCGTCATCGCCGCGAGCACGCTGCCGTGCGTGCTCTCCCCGATGCCGTGCTCGAGCAGCACCGGCTGGAAGAGGTTGACCTGGCAGATCCGCGACAGCGTGAACACGGCGACGCCCTGGACCATGAGCAGCGCCAGCCACGGCGACGACCACAGGGCGCGCAGAGCGGCGCCCGTGTCGCGCAGTGGTCCGCCACCGCACCGCGGCCGGCCGCGCCGCCGGGCGTCCGTGCCGGGCGTGGCGAGCCGCGGCAGGGCGAGGGCGCAGCCGAGGGAACCGGCCGCGCACGCCGCGCTGAGCACGTACGGCGTCTGCGGGGCCAGGGCCATCAGCGGCCCGACGAGCGGCCAGCACACGACCTTGGCGCCGAGCCCCAGGGCACGCGCCGTGCCCTCGGCCTTGAGATAGTGCGCCTCCGCCCGCTCGGCGCGCAGCCCGTCGTACAGGTAGGCGCTCGCCGCGCCCGACGCCAGGGAACGCCCGGCCGCGATGGCGAGGAAGTGCGCGAGGAAACCGGTGTACGTCGGAGCCAGCACCGGCGCCAGGTTCGCCGCCGTCATGACCACCGCTCCCGCGCGCAGGCAGTTGCGGGCGCCGATGCGGTCGGCGACGATCCCGGTCGGTATCTCGAACAGGCAGAAGGCGATGTAGTAGATGCTCTGGATGCCGAAGATCTGCCCGTCGGACAGGCCCGCGTCACGCTGGTAGGCGTAGAACACGGGCATCCACCACAGCAGGTTGAACAGCAGCTGGAACCCGTTGTTGAGGCGGATGACGCGGCGCGCGGCCGGGGGCGGCGCCGGTACGGGGGGCGAGGACCGCGGGAGGGGCATGCGGCGCCTCACCGGGCGTAGGGGCGGACCTGGACCAGGTGGAAGGCCCCCTCCGCGGTCATGAGCCACTCGATGTCCAGGGCGCCGTCGGGATCGTCCTCGCTGAAGTGGGACTGCAACAGGCGCCCGGCGAGGGCGAGTTCGGCCAACGAGGCGCGTGTCGCCGCCGGGAGGTCCGCACCCGACGAGCCGATGTCGACCGTGCGCCCGCCGCCCTCGACGGTGTTGTAGAGGTACTGCTGCGGCAGGACCGTGCCGTCGACCACCTGTTCGGGCGAGCCGGGCGTGCAGTTCAGGTACACGTTGCGGAAGTCCTCGGGGCGGGTGGGATCACAGGTCACGAGGACGCCCCCCAGATCGGCGGGTACGTACTCCTGGACGATCACCCCCATGTAGGTGTCGTCCAGGGGGATGCCGACCTGGTGCCGCAGGCGCACGCTGCGCGGCGACAGCAGAGACGCCCACACCTGCCGTACGGCGTCCATGAGCTGGTCCGTGCCGTGCACGGTGGTCACCGAGTCGTAGATCCCGGCGGCCGAGAACCCGGGCAGGTCCTCGGCGTTGGAGGAGGACCGCACGACCAGACGGCGTCCGTCGGCCGTGAGCGCGGCCACGGAGGCGGTGATCGCCCGCGTCACCTCCTCGGGCACCGGCGTACTGCACGTCAGGTGCTGAAGGTGCAGGGACAGCGGGTCGATCACGTCGAGGGCCTCGAGTTCGAGCGCCATCTTCAGCTTGCCGATGCCCTGTTGGAGGGCGGGGGAGGAGGTGAGGAACAGATGGTGCAGCCGGAACGGCAACGCCACGCCCCGGGGAGCGCGGACCGTCCGCGCCACCCGTTCGGCCGCCGCGGCGCGCAGCCGCCGCGGTGACGCTCCCGTCTCACCCAGCCGGGCGGCGAGGTGCCCGAGCAGATCGGGCCGTGGCGGACGCGGGCGCGCGTAGAACGCCGTCAGGTCCGCCGTGCGGCTGTCCAGGACGTGGTGCAGTTCCCCGAGGTTGGCCGCCTTGGTGCCGTAACTGTCCCGGTCGGCGCACCGCAGCCGGTGCAGCTCCAGGATCGGCGCCTCCTCCAGCAGCGGTGTCTCGATGCGGATGCGCTGCTGGTGCCAGGCGGGCCGTTCCAGAGCCGGTGCGTGGGGAAGTCGCTCAAGGGTGACGGCGTCCTCACGCACGCGGTAGCGCACCCACGCGCCGTCGAGGCCGTCCTGCCGGACGACGGCGTCCAGGTCGCGGACGATCGCGTTCGGGATCCCCCAGCCGGCCGCGAGGACGTTGGTGTGCGAGAGCGGTGTCGTGGGGGCCGTGTTGATGAACCCGGCGGTCCGGGGCACGTTGTCGGGCAGCCGGGGCATCGCCACGATGTCCGACCAGCCGAGCTCCCCGGCCGCGCTCTCGTACTCCGCCGTGGTGCGGAAGTAGCGCAGCCGTCCCTCGGCCTCACCCGGGTTGAGGCAGGTGCGGGTGCGGTTGCCGAACAGCTCGTGGCTGAGGACGCGCGGCACGCGCGCCTCCCCGACCGCGGCCAGCTCGTGCTCCTGCCCGTGGTTGGCGGGCTTCAGCAGCAGCGGCAGACGGCCGTCCACCCGTCCGCGCACGTAGTGGTAGAACTCCTCCAGCAAGGGCCCCGGCATCGTGTCCGCCTCGGTCGTCTCCAGCACGAGGAAGGGCCGTTCGGAACCGTCGGCCTCCTCCTCGGTGTGCAGGGACACCACCCCGAGGAGGAACCGGCGTTCGGGGTCCATGTACACCGAGGCGTTGAACGCGTCGAGTTCCGCGTCCAGTTCGTCCAGGGTCATGCCGAGCACGCGGGTCGCGATGTAGTCGACGTGGAAGGGATGCACCCGGGTGTCGAGCAGATGCCAGGTGTTCTCGGCACGGTCCACGACGACCTTGAGGTACGGGTGGCCGGCCAGTACCCCGGACAGCGCGCGGAACAGCGGCAGCGACAGGTTCGCGCCGATGACGGTACGGTCGCCGGCGGCGTCGGGCACGGCCGCCTCGGCCGGTGCGTGCGTCATGCGCGGGCCTCCTCGGTGACATCCGTGGGCAGGATCCGCGGCAGGGCGTCCACCACGGCGGCGAAGTCGCTGACCACGGTCTGCGGCCGGTCCGCCGACAGCAGGCACACGGCCGCCATGGTGTTGGCGCCGGCGGCGGGGTCGTAGACCGGCACGGGGGCGCCGTCGGGCAGGGCGCTCTCGGCGACGACGGACAGCGTGCTGCCCGCCCCGAGAGGAGCCGAACGGACGACCGTCGCGGAGTCCCACAGATGGCGACGGGCCCAGGGCGAACCGTCACCGTTCACGGCCAGCACCACCAGGGACCCGGCCGCCCCGACCGCGTCCTGCGGCGTCAGCACCCGTGCCGGCCAGGCGGGTGAGCCGCCGAGCAGCTGATCGGTGAACATGCCGGCCAGGTCCAGTCCGAAGACCTGCTCGATCTGCGGCACCGTCATCGCGCCGCCGAACCGCGCCGCCGTCTCGATCACCCACATACGGCCGTCCGCGCCCAGTTTGATCTCCGTGTGCGTGCCGCAGTCCTCCAGGCCCAGGGCGTCCACGGCGCGCCGGGCCAGCTCCACGATCCTGTCCTGGGCCGCGCTCCCGAGCGCGGCCGGGGTGATGCCGGCCCGCTCGGTGAACGGTGCCACCGTCGGCATCCGGCCGCTCACGCAGACCGGACGGAACACACCGCCGACGACCACGCCCTCCACGCTGACGTAGTCACCCCAGCCGGAACCGTCGAACCACTCCTCGGCGCATCCGCTGACGATCTCCTCGACGATGAAGTCCTCACCGGCCCCCGCGACATGCAGCTCCGCGAACCCGAGCAGCGCCGACTCCGCCATCACCGCGCGCGACCGCTCCCAGGCGTCCCGCACGTCCCCGGGCGTCTCGATGATCTGGTGGGCGGTCGAACCGGCGCTCCACGCGGCCTTCAGCAGCAGCGGGAACGACAACTCCGACGCGGCGCGCTCCAGTTCGGCCAAGGTCGTGACCGCGCGGAACCGGGGCTGAGGTATCCCCCGGCGCTCCCACGCCGCGCGCATCAGCCGCTTGTCCCGGGCGAGCGTCGCGGCCGGCCCGGCACCGCGCAGCCCGAGCCGCCGGGACGCCTCGGCGACCGCCACCACCGCGTACTCCGAGAAGGTGACGACCGCCTCCGCCCTCACCTCCCGGGCCCGGGCCGTGATGACCTCCACCAGGTCGCGCCCCTCCGGGGCGGCGTGCGTGACCACCGAGTCGCACAGGCTCGTGGCCCGTTCCGCCACCGTGGCGGGCAGTTCGCTGAGTGCCAGCAGGTGCACCGCGGACCTCGCGGCCACCCGCGCGAGGGCATGCCCCACCGGGGGGCCGCCCTTGGCATGCACGTACAGCACCTTGCTCACCGATACCCAACTCCCTTGGTCGTCCCGAAGGCCCGGACGCGAGCCGCGCCCGGACGGGATACGGCGGCCGGCGGACCCACCGCCCGGTGAAGTCAGCTGACCCGCCGTTTCCTTCAAGCGAACCAGCCCCAACTGCCCCCAGACACACGGAGACAGGCGAACCGTTCAGGCAAATGCCGGACTGCTGCGACCAGTTGTCGCCATGTGGAGACCGTGTGATGCGCTAGTGCCCGACCGGTGCGCACGCGCATGGCATCCGCCCGCTCCGCATGTCTGCTCCGCCACGGGATACGCATGCTGTGTCACTCAACGTGATGTAGTGGACCATTGAAGGAGTTGGGCCGTGGACGAGGCCGATTTCAAGACGCTGCTCGCGCCCCTTCCGGTGTCCTGGTGGGAGGCCGACGGCGGGCTGGGAGTGGTCGACAGCGGGGGCGGCGCGTTCGACGACGAGCGGACCGCACGCCGCTTCCTCGAAGCCCTCCGCGCCGACCGCGACGGGCCGTCCGGCACCCCCGACGCGCCCTACCGGGCGTGTTTCGAGGGCCGTACCTTCCATGTCAACTGGCCGGCCCGCCACGACGGCGCCGACCGCGACGGCAGCAGGGGAGTGGCGGTCGAGGTGAGCGGCCGGCCGGAGGACAACCCGAACGCCGCGTTCGCCGACCTCACCCCGGCCGCGGCCTTCGTGCGCGACGCCACCGGCCGCTACCTGTGGGCCAATCACGCGTACGCCCACCTGTACGGCACCACACGCGACGCCGTGGTCGGCCGCCACCTCGCCGAGGTCGACGAACCCGACGACGTCACCCGGTTCCTCGCCCTGGACCGGGCGGTCCTGGCCGAGGGCAGGCCCGTACGGCACACCCTCACCTACCGGCGCCCCGACGGAACCTCCGGACAGGCCGCGGGGTACCGCTTCCCCGTCCGCTGGGGCGGGCACCGCTGTGTGGCCGGTATCTACGTCGACGTCACCGACTACACCCGAGCGCTCGACCAACGACGCCGGGCCGAGGAGGAACTGAGGGCCCTGCGCGACCACAGCGGCCTGCTCTGCGTCCGCCTGTCCACCGACGGACTGGTGGGGGAGGCCGGCACCGCGGTCGCCGAACTCCTGCGCGTCCGCCTCTCCGACCTCATCGGGCTGCCGGCCGACACCTTGCTGGCGAGGACACCCGAACGCACGGCTGTGCACCGGATCTGGCACGACCTCATCGGCGGCCGGCGCAGAAGCGCCCGGACCTCCGCGGTGCTCGTCGACGGAGACAGCCGGCAGCGCCGCGTGCGGGTCCACCTGAGCGCCGTGTGCCACACCGCGGAACGTGTGCCCGGTGTGTGGGCCGTCATCACCCATGTCGGCCTGCGCCACGAGGTTCAGCCGCCGCTGACGGCCAGCCAGGTCCGCATCCTCGCCCTGCTGGCCGCCGGGCACAGCAACGCGGACATCGCGGCGACCCTGCACCTGTCACGGCAGACGGTCGACTACCACCTGAGCCGGCTGCGCGACCTGCTGGGCGCAGCCACCCGGCCGGCCCTCGTCGCCCGCGCCTACGTGCTCGGCATCCTCTCCCCCCAGGCCTGGCCGCCCCGGTCCGCCACGGCGGCCCACCCACTGAGCCCGGTGTGAGCGGACGTGCCGGGCGCGGCGCCGGTGAGGAGACGCCGGGCCCTCCGAGCGGCCGCCCTGCCGCACCGTCGTCGGCCTCTTCCCCCCCACCCCGCCCGCGACGTGGACGTGGAGAACGCCGAGTACGCCCAGGACGCCCGCCACCCTGGGCACGCGTGGTAGACATCGACCGACCAGAACAGTGAGGCGGGAAAAGGGCGTCGGACCCGGCCCGCCCGTCGGTCGTCTACTCGACGGCCGGGTCCTCCTGGCCCTGCCGGACAGCCTTCTGCACGGCCTGTTCCACCTCGTGCTCATCGTCCCCGGTGGCCGCGGCGCGCCGGGTGACGGCCGCCCGCGCCGCCTCGGACGCCGCCCGCCAGCGACGCCACTGCGCCTCGTACTCGTCACCGGTGAGGCCGGCGAGCGCGGCCCGTTCCTCCTGGGCGCATCGTTCCAGCCTGATCAGCTCATCGGGGACGTCAGCCACGGAGACAGATCCTAGTCGGCCCGCGTGACTCGCCGGCCGTCCGACTCATCGCCCGATCGGGTGGCCTTGCGGTCGGCCCCGGCGACCGGCCGGTGCGGTACGGGCGGGGGAGTGAGACACGGCCCGCCGGGCATGTGCTTCTGCGGGCTCGCCCGGCGAAGCCCGTACCCATCCGTCCTCATGGCCCTACGGAGTACCTGCGTGATCCTCGACGGCATACCGGCAGCCCCCGCCCGTGGCACCGCGTCCGACGCGGCTGCCCGTAAGCAGCGCCTGCGCCGCCGCCTGGAGCGGCTGATCGGCATCGCCGCCACCGAGGGGAACGAACTGCTTCCGCTGCGCAACGGTGACGAGATCTTCCCCGCGATGCTCGGGGCGATCCGTTCGGCCCGGCACACGATCGACATGATGACGTTCGTGTACTGGCGTGGCCAGATCGCCCGGGACTTCGCGATCGCCCTCGCCGACCGCGCCCGCGAGGGGATACGGGTGCGCCTGCTGCTCGACGGGTTCGGTGCCAAGCAGATCGAGCGGGACCTGCTCGACCTCATGGACGCCGCGGGTGTGCAGGTGGCCTGGTTCCGCAGGCCCGTCTGGCTGTCGCCGTTCAAGCAGAACCACCGCTGCCACCGCAAGGCCCTCATCATCGACGAGCACACCGCCTTCACCGGCGGTGTCGGCATCGCGGAGGAGTGGTGCGGCGACGCCCGGGGGCCCGGCGAGTGGCGCGACACCCACGTCCAGGTACGCGGCCCGGCCGTGGACGGCATCGCGGCCGCGTTCGCACAGAACTGGGCCGAGTGCCACGACGAACTCTTCGACGACCGCGACCGCTTCACCGAGCACCGTCAGCCGGGCACGTCGGTGGTGCAGGTGGTGCGCGGCTCGGCGAGCATCGGCTGGCAGGACATGCAGACCCTCATCCGGGTCATGCTCACCTCGGCCGAGGAGCGCTTCCGCCTCGCCACCGCCTACTTCGCCCCCGACACGTACTTCATCGACCTGCTGTGCCAGACCGCCCGGCGCGGTGTGCGCGTGGAGATCCTGCTCCCCGGACCGCACACCGACCAGCGCGCCTGCCAGCTCGCCGGCCAGCACCACTACACCCGCCTGCTCCAGGCGGGCGTGCACATCCGGCAGTACCAGCCGACCATGATGCACGCCAAGATCATCACGGTGGACTCGGTCGCCGCCCTGATCGGTTCCACCAACTTCAACCGCAGGTCCATGGACCACGACGAAGAGGTCATGCTCGCCGTCCTGGACGAGACGTTCACCGCCGAACTCGACCGCGACTACGACGAGGACCTGCGGCGGAGCGTGGCCATCGACCTCGCCCGGTGGAGACGGCGCACGGTCCTCCAGCGTGCCAAGGAGGCCGCCGTCACCCCGGTCCGCCGGTTCCTGTGACCCCCCGGCCGAGTCCCCGGCCCGTCGGCCGCCGGACGGAACCGGCCCCGCCCCTTGCCCGGGCACGGACGGGCAGGTACGAAGAAGTCCCCCTCGGACGATAGTCGTCGGCCAGGAGACGTCAGCTCCTACGATGGCCGCCCTGCGGTGCTTGCCCGGCGGCTCGTCGGGTAACCGCGTCTGGATGAGGGTGGTATCCGTATGGGCAGGCTATTACCGAAAGCGATGTGTTCGTGACTCGTCTCAGCGGCTCGGGGGACGACCGGCCGGGCGGACCCGGGGACGACGACCCACTGTCCGTCGCATCGGAGATCGCCGACGCCGCGGACGGTCTGGCGAACCTGTGGTCGGTGGCCGCCCAGGGGGCGAGCCTGCGGCTGTCGCCGCACCAGCTGCGCGCCCTGCGGATCCTGGAGTCACAGCCGGGGCTCAATCTCACCGCTCTGGCCGAGGGGATGGAGATAGGGCCACCGACCGCCAGCCGGCTGTGCGACCGACTGGAGGCGGCCGGTCTCCTCGAACGTCTGATGCATCCGCACAGGCGACGTGAGGTGCGGCTGGTCCTCACCGGACCCGGCCGGCACGTGCTCGAAGAGGTGGCCGCGCACAGGTCGCAGGCGCTCGCCGCGGTCCTCGCTGCCATGTCACCCGGCGAGCGGGACGCACTGAGCCGGGGGATGCGGGCGTTCCTGGCCGCCCAGGCCGACACCGGCCGGGGGACCGACGGCCCCGAGCCCTGAATCGCGACACGCCGGATCCGGTGCCGCTCGGCGTCAGGTCCGGGAGCCGTGCCAGTCGAGGCAGACCACGGCGGCGTCGGACGTCAGTTCCTTGCCGCCGTGGTGCTCGATCAGCCCGGAGACGACCGCGCGGGCCGTCTCGTGCGGCGGGGCGGGACGGGTGGCACCGAGGATCAGGCGCAGGGCCTGCTCGCCGAAGAGATCGCCTCCCGCGGAACGGGTGCCGTGCACTCCGCTGCTGACCACGAGCAGCCGGTCGCCGGGCTCGACCTGGAAGGTCTGCTCCTCGTAGACCGTCTCCTCGAACATCCCCAGCGGCATCTGGGCCTCCAGTTCGATCCGCTCCGTGTGGCCGTCGCGCTGGCGGAACAGCTGGGGCGAGCCCGCGTCCACCGCGCGTGCCGCGCCGGTGGCCAGGTCGAACTCCAGCAGCAGGGTGGAGGCGTACATCTTGCCGCCGTGCTGGGCGTAGACGGCCTGGTCGGCGAGGGACGCCTGGTCGGCCAGACCGATGCCGGCGCGGCGGGCGTTGCGCAGGGCACCCACGGTGAGGCTGGTGAGGAGGGAGGCGTCGATGCCCTGCCCCATGCCGTCGGTGACGGTGAGGACGAGGCGGTCGGCGGTGGTGGACCAGTCGAAGTTGTCCCCGCCGATCGCGTAGGCGGGTTCGAGGTGGGCGCCGATGACGTACTCGTCGCGGGCGCAGCCCCGGCCGGGCAGGAGCTGCCACTGCATCTCCGCGGCGAGGGTGAGACGGCGGGTGCGACGGGCCTGGAGATAGAGGTCGGTGTCGCGGCCGGCGGTGGTGACCTCATGACCCAGTGCCGTGGCGAAGCCACTGAGCTGGAGCACGGTGTCCGGGCCGGCGGCCCCCGCCGGCAGGCGTACGGAGAGCACGCCCAGACGGTCGCCGCGCACCGTGATGGGCAGATGCACCAGATGGCCGGCCGGCTCCTGGAGGACCTCGATCACCGGGTTCTGGGTGAGGAAGGCGCTGCCGGCGGGACCGTCGTGGGCGGAAACCGGGGTGCCGGTGTGCGGCAGATGGGACACCGGTTGCAGAACCGTCAGACCGTAGTCGGCGAGAAGGAGGGTCACCTCCTGCGCTCCGACACCCTCGGCGAGGATGCGGCGGGCCGTGGCGACCAGCGCGTGCGGCGCGGCCGCGCGCAGGAGCGCCTCCGCCGACGGGAGCGGTTCAGAAGCTTTCACGGTATCCACCCTCTCGCCTCGTGTCCTTCACGCTACCCCGAGCGGTTCCGCCTCCAGGACGCCGGGTGGGAGACGGGCCCCGGTGCGCCCCCCGCCGCGGCTCCCGTCCGGCCGGCGTCATGGTGTGGCAGATCAGTACGCAGACGTCGTCGTCGCGTTCCGAGTCGTGCAGCAGGGGCTTGAGCAGGGCATCGGCCGCGGCGTCGAGATCGTGTTCCAGTTCGGCGGTGGTCAGCGTGGCCAGCGCCCGGCCAAGACGCTCGATGCCGGGGTCGATGCCCCCCGCCCGGCGTTCGACCAGGCCGTCGGTGTACAGCACCAGGGACGAGCCGGCGGGCAGGTCCGCCCGGTGGTCCGCGTACGCGCAGGGCACGGGGATGCCCAGCATCAAACCGGGCTTGGCGTCCAGCACGCGTACGGTGCCGTCGGCGTCGCGGACCACGGCGGGCGGGTGACCGGCCGACGCCCAGACCACCTCCGGCTCGCCAGGCCGGAAACGGGCGATCATGGCGGTGGCGTACAGCTCCGGTTGCAGGTGCCGGAGCATGCGGTGCAGATGCGTGAGGATGTCGCCGGGGCTGTCGTTCTCGACCGCGTACGCGCGCAGCGCGGTACGCAGCTGGCCCATGACCACGGCGGCGTGCAGACCGTGCCCGGTGACGTCCCCTATGACGGCCAGCAGGCTGCCGTCGGGCTGGAGGAAGGCGTCGTACCAGTCCCCGCCGATGTTCAGGCCCCGGGTGGCGGGGAGGTAGCGCGCTGCCAGCAGCATGCCGGACACGGTGGGCAGGTCGGTCAGCTGAGCGTGTTGCAGGGTCTCGGCGGTGTCGCGGTACTGCTCGTAGCGGCGGGCGTTGTCCAGGGCGACACCGACCCGGCGGGCGAGTTCGACCAGCATCACCGTGGTGTCCGCGTCGAACCGCGGCCCGGGCGCGGTGAGCGTGAGCACCCCCAGCTGACGGTGCGCCACCAGCGGGATGGCCAGCACCGGCCGCCGCGGGGACGGCGCGGAGGGCGGGAGGTCCTCGGTGCCGGGCAGCTCCCCGGGGTGGGCGGCGGCGTGCTGGGGACGGCCGGTGCGGGCGGCGGCCACCGCGGCGGCCGGACGCTCCCGCACGCGGTGCGGGTCCGCGTCGTACTCCTGCTGTTCCCCGTCCTCCTCGTCGAAGAGCCACACGTCGAGGTGCTCAGCGTAGTCCGGCACCAGCATGTCGGAGAGGCGGCGCAGGATGGCCGTACGGCTGAGCGACGCCGTGATGGCGGCGCTGGCGTCCCCGAGGAAGCTCAACAGCCGCCGGGCCCGCTCCGCCTCGGCGCGCGCGGTCCGCTCGGCTTCGAGGAGTTCACGCTGGGCCAGTGCCGCGGCCTCCAGGTCGGAGTGCAGCGCCAGGACGCCCTGGTTGGTCTGGTGCAGTTCCTCCAGGTGCAGCCGGACGAGGCGTTCCTGTTCGTCCAGGACGCCCAGTACGGCCGCGGTGTTCTCGTCGGCGCGCAGCAGGGCCTCGGGCAGCGTCAGGTCGGCGGCCGGGCCGTCCGGGCCGGGCCGGTGCGGCAGGGAGCAGACGAGGGCCGGCTCGTCGTCCGGGCCCGGTACCGGTGAGCCGGCCGGCCGCAGGGAGACCTCGAGCCGGCCCTCCCGTCCGGCCGTGGTCTGCCGGGCGTCGAGCCGGAGTTCCCACGTGCCGCCCTGGCCGAGGCAGCGACGCAGCCGTGCCGTCAAGGACGTCAGTAGGCGGGCGCGGTCGAGCGCCGGCGCGCCGCCGGCCGTGGCGACACGGTCGACGGCCGCGCGGGCCCGGGCCGCGTCGCCGACGGACGCGATCTTCCAGACTTCGGGGGTTGCGGTCATGGACGTCCGTCCGGTGGGTCAGGGGTCAGTACGGCCACACTGCTGTCGTCGCGCGGGGGGCGTGCGGCGCTGCCGGCTTCCCACGGGACGCGGAGCGCCGCCGGCGCGTCCCGGACGCCCGGCCCGTAGGCGAGCGAGGCGCTCCGCGCGCACGGTGTGCTCTCCACGCGGGTGCCGGAGGGGCCGGTGGCGCGGACGGCGATGCGGTCGCCGCTCGCGGGCTCGACGAGTCTGGGCGCCGGCTCGGTGGCGACCGGCGCAGCGACCGCCACGGCATGCGCGTCCGGCGCGGGAAAGCTGCGGGCGCCCTCCACGGCGACGCGGACCTCCGGCACCCTGATGCGGTCCTCGACCGGAGTGTCCCGCACCCTGTTCATGACGCACCTGTGCGGGGAGCGGGCAGGCCTGGGGCCCGGTCGGTGATGGTGACGGTGGTGGCCCCGGTCGGGGCAGGTGCCGAGGGCGCACTCCCGGACGAGCAGCCGGGCCCCGCTCAGGCCGAGGCCCAGGCCGCCCCCGGTGGTGTACCCGTCGGTCATGGCCCGTGCGACGTCCAGGATCGCGGGGCCCGCGTCGACGAAGCGAAGCCGCGGTCCGCGGCGGGCACCGTCCCCGAGCAGCGTCATCTCCACGTGTCCACCGCCCCGTGCGCGAGGGTGTTGCGGGCCGGTTCACCGGCCGCGGTCACCAGCTCCGTCTGCTGGACCCGCCGGGAACCGAGGTCGGCGGTGGCCTGGCGCACCCGCTGGCGCGACTGGGAGAGATCCGCGTCCCCATGGATGGGCAGGCGCGCGGCCGGGAAGAGGGGGGAATGCATCACGCACCCTCCTCCGGGTGACCGGGCGGTCCGGGGGACGTGTGCTTCAGCGGCGACGACGCCCTTCCGGCGTCCAGGGCCGTACCACTGCCGGGCGGCGGGAGCCCCGGCTCGACCAGGGTGCCGGCCACGCCCGGGCGCCTGCCGGCCGGCACGCTCCGCGTGGCCGGCGGGCGCGTGCTCCCGGCGACCTCGGCGGGGACGCGGCCGGAAGGAGTCGACCGTCTCGGTGCCGGAGACGTCGATCACGACACCGCCCACCGGCTCCGGGCCGGACCCGACGCGATGGACGACGTCGTACCGCGGTCGTTCGGCCGCCTCGTCGTGCGGCTCTCCTCGCAGGGTGGCCGGCGGGACGACTCCCGGTGCCGGTACCGGAACCGGCATCGGACCCGGACGGGCGGCGGGCGGGCGGGTCACCGCGGGATCGCTCCCGCGGCCGGGGCCGGAGAGACGACGATGCCCTGCCGGCCGAGCGCGTACGCCAGCGCGTCGGCGAGGTCGGCCCGCGTGATGATCGACCCCAGGTCGATGCCGAGCCGGACGAGGGTCTGCGCGATGACGGGACGGAGACCGGACACGATGCACTCCGCGCCCATCAGACGGGCGGCGGCGACCGTCTTCGTCAGGTGCTGGGCCACGAGCGAGTCGACGGCCGGCACACCGGTGATGTCGAGGATGGCGAACCGGGCCCGCTGGTCCACGATCGCTTCCAGCAGGCTCTCCGTCACCACCTGGCTGCGGGCGCTGTCCAGGGTCCCGATCAGCGGCACGGCGACGACGCCGTCCCACAGCCGGATGACCGGAGTGGCCACCGCAAGCAGCTGCCGGCGCTGCCGCGCGATCAGTTCGTCGCCCGCGCTGACGGCCGTCTCCATGACCACCAGGCCCAGCGTGCTCATCAGGACCGTCAGCGCGAGCCGGCACGCGTGCGCCTGTTCCTCGCCGGGGTCCGCGAACTCGGCGCCCAGCAACGCGATCAGCGGTTCGCGCAGGCCGGCGACCTCACCGGCGATCTGCGACGGGCCGGACCCGGCCCAAGCCCGGGAGGCGGACATCCGGCCGAGCCGCTCTCTCACCGTGCCGAAGCCGCAAGCCCCGATGTCCTCCAGCCGCCCGGTGCGGGCCACCTCGGCCAGGGCGTCCACCACGGCCTTGCACGCCTCGACCGCCTCGCCCCGGGAGACGGGGAAGACGGTACGGAACAGGGCGGCGTCCGCCCATCGCTGGGCCAGCTGCTCGCGGTGCCGTTCCAGGAAGCCGCCCAGCCGCCGCGCCACTTCGGAGGCCGTGTCGTGCTCCGCCACCACCTGCACCGTCTCCCTGCTCCGAGCCCATGCGGCCGGCCGAACGACGAGCCATCAGACAATTATTGCTCTATGGCAAACATTAGCGCGAGCGCAGAAGGGGAACAACACGCGATCGTCACAACCGCGCCGGCGCGCCGGTCACCGGACGGCCGGCCACCCGCGCCGGTCCAGGCGGACGGCCACGGCATCCTCGTCCGGTACGGCCCCACCGCGGTGGCCGGTCAGCTCCCGCAGGACGGCGCACGGCACCTCGGCCGCGGGCAGCAGCCGGGTGGACCGGGTTTCCCGCGACGGTGCCGCACCCCGTACGCCGCCTCCGCGGTCGCTGACGAGGACCAGTCGGGTCGCCGGGCTCGGTCCGGAGGTCCTGGGGCACGTGGTCGGACTCCCCGAACATACCCAGGGGCAGCTGGGCCTCGAAACCGACGTCTTCCGGACGCCGTCACGCAGCCGCCACAGCCGGGGGAGCCCGGGTCCACCACGCCCGCCCGGTGTCCACCGCTCTCGGCGGCCAGGACCGTTCGGTCCATGCGCCGCGCCCGGAGATACGGGTCGGTGTGCCGCTCGGCCACAAGCACCTCCCGCCCCAGCACCTCGGCGATCTCCGCCGGCTCCGGCTCCCGGGCGGCCGGCGTCACCAGCGAGCAGCGTCACGGACAGCACGCCCAGCCGGTCGCCGCGCACACAGACCGGAAGATCCGGAGGTCACCGCATTCCTCGCGGTACGGCGTCTGCGAACCGAAGGCCCCCCGGCCGGCCCGCGGCGCACCGGACCGAGCTTGTGAAGGGGCTGCGACGGTCACCCTGGATCATCTGTGGCCGGCGCGTGCGACTAGTACGCTGACAGGCGCCCCAGTGCCTGCGAGAGTGTGACCGTGACTGCCTTCCGCCGCCGTCCAGAGCCCGATGAGGTCGCGCGTGTGACCACCACGGCCGTCGAGCTGCTGGAAGTCGTGTGGGGCCGCGCCTCCACCGCGCCCACCTCCGCGTCCCAGCTGCGCGTGCTGCACATCCTGGAACACCACGACGGCATCAACCTGCGCACCCTCGCCGAGTCCCTCGCGTCCACCCCGCCGTCCACCAGCCGCCTGTGCGACCGGCTGGTGGCAGCCGGGTTCGTGGAGCGGGCGGTGAGCGCGCAGGACAGGCGTGAGGTGCGGCTGCGTCTCAGCGGCCGGGGCCGGGCGTTCCTCGACGACCTGCGCGGCCGCAGGGAGAGGGAGCTGCGCAAGGTGCTGGCGGACATGCCCGCGGCCAAGCGGACCGCGCTGCTGGAGGGGCTGGAGGCGTTCTGCGTCACCGCGGCGACGCAGATACTGGACGACGACGCCCCGGGCTCCGGCAGCCGAACCGCCTGAACCGCCCCTGGCGGCCTCACCGCCACCCTCGCCCGCCGGCACGCGGAGCGCTGAGTACCTCCGCCCGACGGGGCACGCCCCGTCCTTCCGCGGTGTCCGTCCGACGTCGTCCCCTTGCTGCAGGTCCCCCGGCCGCCCTCCGCGCCAGGTCAGGTGTGGGACAACGCGAAGGAGACCAGGAAGCCGCAGACGGTGACCAGCCCGATCGCCAGGTGCGCTTCCTGGAACGCCTCGGGAATCATCGTGTCGGCGACCATGGCCAGAATCGCCCCGGCGGCCACGGCCGTCACGGCCGCGATCACCGCTACCGACAGGCCACCGACCACGGCGTAGCCGAGCACCGCGGACAGGGCGCTGGCCGCGGCGATCGCTCCCCACACCCCGAAGACGTAACCCTTGCCGCGCCCGGCCTGCTTCATCCCGGCGGCACTCGACAGCCCCTCGGGAATGTTGCTGATGAACACCGCCGCCACCGTGACCAGGCTGACCGCGCCGCCGTCGAGCAGACTGACCCCGATCACCGCAGACTCGGGCACACCGTCCAGCAGCGCGCCCAGCGCCAGGGCCAGACCCGATCCGCTCTGCTGTTCCTCCGACGGCTGTACCTGGTCCCTGTGATGGCCCGACCGTTTGCGATGGCGGGCGCCACGGTGTGCCAGCCACACGTTGCCCAACGTGTAGGCCGCCGCACCGGCCAGCGTTCCGACGGCCGCCGGCGCCAGCCCGCCCTGCTCGTACGCCTCGCCGATCAACTCGAAGGAGACGGCCGACAACAGCACGCCGGCGCCGAAGGCCATCACCAGCGCGATGACCTTCTGCGGCACGCGCAACGCGTACCCGCAGGCCGCGCCCAGCAGCAGGGCACAGCCCGCCAGCAATCCCCATCCACCTGCTTGAATCACTTCTGGCATGGGCCACGTATACCCGGACGGCCCCCGATCAGCGCGTGTCCGCCCCCCCCGCCACCGTCATCGCCACGCCCGGAACGAGGACCGCCGTCACGGCCGGATGACGGCCCGCACACAGCCGTCGACCTTGGGCGGGCCGGGCAACGGCCCGCCGGGGGAGACGTCAGACCCGCTCCAGGCGCCGGTGCGGCCCGCTGGGAAGCTCCACTCGGATCGCGTCGCCCGGCCGCACCGCACCGCCCTCCCTCACGACGCTCATGATCCCGGCCTTGAGTACGACGTGCCCGGCCTCGTCGCGGCCGACGACCCGCTTCAGCAGCCCGTCCTGGAAGCGGTCGATCTGCCGGCACGGGTTGCGCAGGCCGGTCACCTCCAGCACCGCCTCGTCGCCGACGCGCAGCAGCGTGCCGACCGGCAGGCCCAGCAGATCGATGCCGCTGGTGGTGATGTTCTCGCCGAGGTCACCGGGTGCCACCTGGAATCCCTCCGTACCGACCTCGGCGAACAACTCCTCATGGATGAGGTGGACCTGACGAAGATTCGGCTGGGTGGGATCCTGGGCGACCCGCGAGCGGTGCTTGACCGTCACGCCGGCATGTACGTCGCCCTCCACACCGAGCCCGGCGAGCAGTGTGATGCTGTCCCGGTTCGGCTTGGTGAACGAATACTCGCCGTTGCTGCTGACCGCCGTCACTGTCCCGCTCATCCTCGGGGCCCCCTCCTCGATGACAATCCTCAGCCATGACTCTAACGCCGGTCGCAGGCCGCTCACCGGAGTGGGGCCGGCGTGCCCAGGTGCCGCCGGCCGGCGCGAGCGGGACGGGGGGCGTCCGCTCAGCTCACCAGGCGTGCGACATGCACTCGCTCCCGGCCCGTGGCACCGCCTGGAACGGCCCTCGGCGCCGAACTCACCGGCGCACTCAGGCTCTTTGCGGAGCACTGGCCCGGTGCCGGAACCCCGGGCCGCTGCCGGCCGTCCGGCGTCCGTCTCAGCCTGATACGCCCAGCCCCGGGGTCCACGGCACCAGGTCCGCCATCACGGCGGACGGCAGCGACGGGTTCGCGGCTGCCGCTTCCACCACCCGCCAGTCGTCGTCGGCGAGCAGCCCGACGATGACCTGCAGGGGCAGAGCCGGGTGGCCGGCGGCTACGGGCCGTGCCCGCCCGTCCGCCAGACAGGCGAGCAGTGCCGGGCCGGCGGCGTGGGGATGCCGGGCGACCTCTCGCAGAACCTTCCACACCGGTGGCACGAGTCGGGTCAGGTCCTCCAGCAGCGCGGCCGGTGCGTCCGGATTCGCCGCCACGCCGGCCGCGACCCGGACACCGTGGCGCTCGACCATGGCCCGTAGCTGAGTCTCCGAGAGCCCCGGGTGCCGCGCGATGGACTTGACCACCTTCGCGTCGGGGTCGGCGGCCAGCGCGTCCCGGATCTCGGCCGGCAGATCACGCCGTGCGGCCAGGAGCATCCGCACCGTCGGATCGGACGACGTGGACAGCTGCGCGACCTCGGCCGGGGTGGCGGCAGCGATGCGCGGCAGCAAGGTCGGGCCGATCCTGACGGTGGCGGCCAGACGGGAGAGGACATCGAGCGGCACGCGGGGATTGTGGGCCGTCCTGCGCTGCACGTCGTGGCCACGGTCGGCAGCCAGCACACGCAGTACGGCCTCGCTGATCGCCGGGTTCTCCGCGAGGTCGGCGCGCACACCGGACGCGGGGTCACCGGCCAGCCGGGCAGCCACCTTCGGCGGCAGGTCGGGGCGGGCGGCGAGCTCAGAACGCAGCAGCATCGAAGGGTGTTCGGCGAACCGCAGGAGAGACTCGACAGGCGTGGCGGGGTTCCGCAACGCCTCCTCGGCCGTCTCGTGAACGGTGGACTCGTGGGAACCGTCGCACGAGGCGCCGGCCCGAAGATCGCAGTCGAGCCTCGGGCACTGCCGGTCGTGCGTGTAGGGCGTCTCCTCGCTGTCGCACACCAGGCACCGCTCCACCGGAGGGAGCCCCTCGCCGGTGACCAGCATCGCCAGCACCTCCGGTGGCGTCGCCTCATTGGCCGCCACCGCGCGGCGGACCTCCGCGTGCGGGTGCCGCGCGAGACGGGCCGCCTGATCCGCGGTGGTCCGCGACGCGAGTTCCGCGACGACGTGTACGTCCGGATCCGCGGCGAGCGTCTCCCGTACATCGTCCGGAAGGCCGGGACAGGCGGCCAGCTTCGCCCTGCGCTCGACGTCCGCGTCCCGGGCGAACAGCCGAGCCCAGTCCGGGTCGCCGGAATCCTCGTCGAGCAGGGCGAGCGCGGCCTGCGGCTGTGTGACGGGGTCGATGTCAGCGGCGGTCAGCAGGCCCTCGTACGCGAGTCGCACAGCGCTCTGCGGGACCCGCGCGGCCAGGTCCACCGCCTGCTCACGACTGAGGTCGGCGCGGTCGGCGAGGGCTTCGGCGATGTCCGGGTCGGCGACCGCGATCAGGCGTCCGACCAGCTCGGAGGGCAGAGCCGTGTTGACGGCGAGCCCGCACAGTACATGGTTCACGAGAAGACATACTGACCCGACCGCCGACCGAACGGCCCACGGTTTTCGGCACCGCGAGCCGTACTCCGCCGGCGACCGCCGAGCGCGTGCTGCGTCACGTGCCGTGCCGGCAGGCTTCCTGACCGGCCTCCGGTGTGCCGGAGGAGAAGTCGTACACGGCCCAGTCGGTGACCGGGACGAAACCGATGCGCTGGTAGAGGGCGTTGCTGGTGGGGTTGGCCGGGTCCGCGAAGAGCACGACGTCCGTCGCACCCGCGGCCGGCGCGGCCCTGCTCACCTCGACGGTCACGGCACCCGCGTAACCGCGCCCCCGGAGGTGAGCCGGGGTGTACACCGGTTCCACCCGGACCATGCCGGCCACCATCGACGTCGCGGCAGCCATGGAGACGGGCGTGCCGTCCGGAGTCTCCCAGAAGGTGAAATGCCGGTCGGCGAAGCGCGAGCCGGCCCAGGAGTCGGCGTCCACAGCGGGGACCTCCCCGACGGTGTCGACGAACTCGCCGCACCAGCGCACGAGTCGCTCGTGGTCCTGCTCGCCCGGGGTGCGACCCCGGCCCTCCGGGACCGGCTGCGGTGGCGTGAGCGTGCCGAGACGGTACAGACGGATCCGCGTGCCGAGTTTCGGTGCTGCGCCCGTGCGCCGCTGCCATGCCTCGGCGAAGGCGGTGGCGCTGTCGTGGTCCCCGCTGACACCGGGGACGGGGCGACCGAGGCCGGCCAGGCGAACGGTGAGCAGGTCGGCCTGCTCTCGGCTGACGGGGGTGAGGCTCAGGAGAGCGGACGGGGTGCGCTGGTAGAAGGTGGCGCGAACCGCGCCCCCTGGCTCCTCCAGTCGGCCGAACACAGGTGCCTCGGTGCCGCACCCGGCCGCCCCGTTCGCGCGCAGCTTCTCGGTCACCGTCAGCGGCATGGTGTGCAGGGCGGGGCGCGAGCGCAGGAAGCCTCCGGCGCGGGCGAGGAAGTCGTCGACGTCATCGGTGAGGTGCCAGTCATCCGGGCGCATACCGCATGATCCCCGATGTACCCGACTCGGGGGAGGCCTCGCCCGGGATCGAGTCGTGCCGCGGGCCGGTCCGACCTGACGCGGGCGACATGGAGCAACCGGGGGAGCGGCTGAGCCGCCCCCGCATGCGAACCGACTGAGGCGTCCATAGCCTGGTGGTGCTCGGGGCACCTGCGAAAGGACAGCCATGCCCCGAACGATCTGGTCCGGCGCGATCTCCTTCGGTCTGGTCACGGTGCCGATCAACGTGGTCAGCGCCACCGAGGATCACAGCATCCGGTTCCACCAGTACCACCTGCCCGACCAGGGCCGGGTCCGCTACCGCAAGGTGTGCGAGCTGGAGGACCGCGAGGTCGCCCAGGAGGAGATCGGCAAGGGATACGAGCTGACCAAGACCATGGTCATCCCCATCACGGACGAGGACCTGAGCAACCTGCCGCTGCCGACCGCGAAGGCGATCGAGATCGACGCGTTCGTGCCGCTCGACTCGGTGGATCCGATCCGGATCGCCGAGGGCTACTACCTCCAGCCGGCCGGCCAGGTCGCGGCCAAGCCGTACAAGCTGCTCGTCAAGGCACTCACCCGTTCGGCCAAGGTGGCCGTCGCGAAGTACGCCTGGTCCGGCCGGGAGCGGCTGGGACTGCTGCGGGTACGCGACGGCGTCCTGGTCCTGCACGCCATGCGCTGGCCCGACGAGATCCGCGAGCCCACCGAGCTGCTGCCGCCCCCCGTGGAGGTGTCCGAGGGCGAGATCGAGGGCGCGCTCGCCCTCATGGACACCATGACCGTCGACAAGCTCGAAGGTGAGGAGTTCCAGGACCGGTACACCGAGGCCATCGCGCGGATCATCGAGGCCAAGCGCGAGGACAAGCCGCTACCGGAAGCACCGGCGCCGGAGCAGCCGGCCCAGGTACTGGACCTGATGGCGGCGTTGCAGGAGTCGGTACAGAAGGCCAAGGCGTCCCGTACCGGGGAGGCGGGTCCGGCCGACGTGCACGAGCTTCCCACGCCGAAGAAGAAGACGGCCGCGAAGAAGCAGCCGGCCAAGAAGGCAGCGGCGAAAAAGGCCGCGGCCAGGAAACCGGCCGGACGCCGGCCGAGAAGCGCGTGACCGCATGCGCATCCGCGAGCCGGGCCGGTGGCGAGGGCCCCACCGCACATGACCGGTCCCGGCCGCTACCACCTGCGGCTGTCCGCCGAGGGCAGAGGGGTGCAGCACGGCTGGTGGGGCCGCGAGGAGACCGCACGGGACAAGTTCCGGCGCTGGGTCGGCGAGTACGGCGGCATGCCCGGCGCACGCGTCACCCTCACGGACGAGGAGACCGGCGACGTGCTGGCCGCCTGGCCCGACCCGCCGTAGGCCACGCGGCCACAGCCCGCTCGGCCCAGGCGCACCGCACCGCCTGAACCTGCGAGATCAGTAACGCTGCGCCTTGGCGAGAACGGGCGTCAGCTTCGGCTCCGGCGGCTGATGACTGAACGCGATCGGCTGTTTCCTCTCCCCGGGCTTCAGGTGTTCCGCGCCCACGTACCGTGTCTCGACGACCTTCCCGGATGCGTTCCTGAAGTCGATCTGCACGGCGTACGAGGCTTCGCTGCCGGTCTTGTTGGTGATTTTGACCAGGACAGCGAGCACTCCGCCGGTCTGTGCTTTCGGCATCCCCGTCATGGCGACCTCGGAGAGTGCGTTTCCCCGGCCCTCGACATCTTTCAGCGCCTTCTGCGCTGTCGTGCTCCTGCGCTGGGTCTCGGCGTCCACGGATGCCTCGAACTCGGAGGCCCGAGCCGAGGCCGACGACGCCGCGGCAGAGGCGGCGGCACGGGCAGAGCTGATCGCCGACGAGGCGGCGGACGCCAGTGCCGACGGCGGTGTTCCGGAGAACGACGACGCATTCGGCGTACGGGGAGCGCTCGCCGGGGCCGAGGAACCGGCGTCCTGACCACTCCCGCCGCCACAACCCGCGAGCCCGCCCGCGAGCACAAGGACGCCAAGGGCACTCCCCGGGGCGATCCGGCGCCGGGCCCTTCCAGAACCTCTGAGTCGACTCACCGACATGCTGCCGTCCAAGGGTAGATGTTCCCGTCGCCCCATCCTCGGCGCCGACCCCACCACTCGCGACTCCGAACCGTCCGGCCGGGGCGCGGCCATGACCCACCCGCACCGGCGCCGACGGCGACACCTGACGCACCCCGTCCGTCACCGCCGGCCGCTGCCAGACCCGGCGCGGTGGACGAATTCGGTTGCGGCGGGGCCGGTGAGCCCGGTGAGGTGTTGCTGTGGACGGTGCGGCGCAGCAGGCGCAGCAGGCCAGGACGGGAAGTGTCCGCAGCGGCACGACGCGACCGCCCCCGTCCTCGGCGCAGTGAGCGGCTTCTCCCCGAGCGCGGTCACCGCGCTGCTCGTGGCGTTCGGTGGTGCGTGTCCGGCCGGGGTGAGCAGCACCGGGGCGCTGCTGGACCGCTGTCCGCGGGCCGCGCTGACCACTGCCGTAGCCACGCAGGCGGCGGGCATGCTCGGCCTGTACGCGACCGGCACCGACCCCGTGGCCGCGGTGGTGTTCCTGGTGCTGATGGGCGGGGCGCTCGGGCCCGTGTTCATGGCCACCCAGAACGTGATGCTGCACTGCGCACCGGGCCGCACGGATGTCGCACTCGCGGCGAACTCCGGTGCCTACAACGCGGGAATCGCGACAGGAGCCATGCTCGGCGCCCTGGTCCTGTCGCTCGCCGACGTGCGCGGCACCTTCCTCGCCGGCGGCCTGCTGACCGCCGGGGCCTGCGCGGTGCTGTCCTACGCCGGGCTACGGAGAATCTCCCGGATGACGTACCGGGCGTTGGCCGAAATGATCGGATTGGTCGTCCGGTAGTACGGCAGCTGGATGACCGCCATGGACAGCGCCCAGCCCCGGCTGCGCGCCCAGGTCGCGTCGTCCACGTCCACCGCCTCGCGGTACGCCCGCCGCGCCGCGGCGGGCAGCAGGTTCCACGCCGGGATGAGGTCGGTGGCCGGCTCGCCCATGCCCACGGTGCCGAAGTCGATGACCGCCGAGACGCGGTCGCCGGTGAGCAGCAGATTGCTCGGCATCAGGTCGGAGTGGGTCCAGCAGGCCGGGCCCGTCCACCGTGGTGCCGCGAGCGCCTCCTCCCAGGCGGCGGTGATCTCGGCGGCGTCGAAGGGTTCGTCGGTGCGGCGCAACGCCTCGATCGACGCCCGCATCTCCTGATCCTCGGCGATCAGCGGCTCGCCCCGGTGCGCGGGCGGACCACCGGGAAGATCGATCTTGCGGAAGGCGACCGCGAACTCCGCGAGGTCACGGGCGACGAGTCCGGGTTCGGCCAGGTCACCCTCCACCGGGTTGCGCCCTTCGATCCACCGGTGCACCGACCAGGCCAGGGGGTACCCCTCGCCCGGGGCACCGGTCGCCACCACCTCCGGGATCGGCAGCGGCAGCAGCGGGGCCAGCCGTGGCAGCAATCGTGCCTCCAGTGCGATGACCGCGCCGCCGCCGGCGCGCAGCGGCAGCCGGACGGTGAGGTCCTCCCCGAGCCGGTAGATCGCGTTGACCGTGCCTCCGGAGGCGAGCCGGGAGACCGGCAGGTCGGCCCACTGGGGGAACTGGGCGCGCAGCAGCCTGCGGACCAGCCCGGCGTCGGTCTCCGTCTCGTCCGCGTGCATCGTGCCCACCTGCCCACCACATCCCTGGGTTCCTGCCGGGATCCTCGCACAGCCGGACCACGGCCCGAGGCCCCTTTTCCGGCAGCCTCCTCGGTCCGGCTGAGCCCTGCGATCTGGTCACTTCCGCCAGAAGAGGTGGTGCGTCACGCCGCTCGGGCTGGGGACGACGTCCAGGTGGAACCGGTCGAGCAGCTCATCGGGTGACTCCCAGAGTCGTAGTCCCGACCCGAGCTTCACCGGTGAGACCGCCACATGCATGGTGTCGACGAGGCCGGCGTCGAGGAACTGCCGGATGGTGGTGACCCCGCCGCCCAGCCGGACGTCCTTGCCCTGCGCCGCCTCCCGCGCCCGCTGGAGGACCGCGGCCGGTTCGCCGTCGAGGAAGTGGAACGTGGTGTCGGAGAGCGTGAACGAAGGACGCTCGTAGTGGGTCATGACGAACACCGGGGTGTGGAACGGGGGTTCGTCCCCCCACCAGCCACGCCACTCGTCGTCGCGCCAGGGCCCGCGCTGAGGCCCGAACTTGTTGCGTCCCATGATCTCGGCACCGATGTTGCGTGCGTAGTCCCGTGTGAAGTAGTCGTCGAGACCCCGGCTGCCCCCGGGATCGGTGCGCATGGGCCAGCTCGCCGTGGCGCCGGCCCACGCGAACAGCTTCCCGGGATCGACGTGTCCGAACGGACGCTCAAGGGTCTGGTCCGCACCCGCACCGATGCCGTCGCTCGACACGTTGAAATTCTGGACTCTCAGCAGCTGAGGCACGTGTTCCTCCTTCGGTGGTGATGACGGTGATGAGACTCCCCGGTCCGCGGAAACTCATCGCCGCCCCTCACGGCCGTCGGCGCCGCGCTGCGCAACGGTACCCGCCGGCCGTCCGCCCCGCGGCCGGCCGGGTACATCGAGAGCGTCGGCCACGACGCCGACCCGACCCCGGCCGGCTCACCGAGTGCCACGGAGCCGACGGCTCAGGCGACGACGACGCGGCTGGGACAGGCCGTCACCGCGGCCGAAGGCCCAGTACGAGGTCACGTGGAAGGCCGTAGGTGTCGTGGAGATGGTGGAAGTCCTCCTCGCTGAGCGGCCTCCGGAACCGCGGTCGGGCCAGTACCTGCCGGCCGCGCTCCAGTAGCCGGCCGAAACGGTGCTCCTCGTCCAGCAGCACGCGGCGCACGACGTCCGGATCCTCGTCCTGCCGGAAGTGGTCCAGGGTGTGCCGAACCAGCTCGTCCGGCAGGTCTCCGAGGCCGCGCGACGGATCGTCCCGCCGGAGCACGGTGAGCACCCGCCGCAGGAGACGGCGCAGTACGTAGCCGCGGCCGGTGCCGGCCGGGCGGACCCCGTCGCCGATCATCACAATGGCTGAACGCACGTGGTCGCAGACCAACCGTAGTGATACTTCGTCCAGCTGCCACAGGGCCGGCACCAGGCGCCGCCAGGGATCGAAGACGTCGCACTCGAACACCGACGTCCGGCCCTGCAACAGCGAGGCCAGCCGTTCCAGGCCGAGTCCGGTGTCGACGTTGCGCTGGGGGAGTGGCACGAGTGAACCGTCGGCGAGCCGCCGGTAGCGCATCATCACGTGATTCCACACCTCCACCCAGCGCTCGTCCTTCGTGGGCGTCGACTCCGGCGGGGTGTCGCCGGTCCACAGGAAGATCTCCGAGTCGGGGCCGCACGGGCCGGTCGGTCCGTTCGACCACCAGTTGTCCTCGACGGTGAGTTCCACCGGCACCCCACGTCCCTCCCACAGCTCCAGCGAGGCAGTGTCCGGACCGGTCTGGTCGTCGCCACCGAAGACCGTGACATGCAGCAGGCCCGGATCGATGCCGAAGCCCTCGGTGAGCAGACCGTAGCCCCAGCCGAGGCTCGACGGGCCCTCGTAGTCACCGAGCGACCAGGTCCCGAGCATCTCGAAGACGGTCAGATGGGTGTCGTCGCCGATCTCGTCGAGGTCCGTGGTGCGCAGACACCGCTGCACGTTGACCAGCCTCCTGCCGAGAGGGTGCGGGCGCCCCTCCAGGTAGGGGGTGAGCGGGTGCATGCCCGAGGTGGTGAACAGTACGGAGTCTCCCGGCGGCGACAGCAGAGTCGAGCCGGTGATCCGGCGGTGGCCGCGGTCCTCGAAGTACTCGAGGAACGTTCGTACGATTCGGTCGGTGTTCACGGGGTGGCTCCTTCGCGTGTGCAGCGGGGGAGGCACCGGACAACGCGTCCGCACGGGCATCGGAACCGAGGCGGGAGAACGCCGAGGAACCACCGGCAGACCGTGTCCGGTCGCCGGTGGGACTGGTACGTCAGGCGGCGGCAACCGGCGAGCTGGTCGCTCGCGCGGTCGCGGTGATGCTTCGGCCCATGACGTTCATGGCAGCGAAGGTACCGCGTCCCGTCTTCCCGGGCACCCGATTTCCTTGCCGCCCGGACGCAGCGGCGAAGCCCGCTGTCCGAAGCACTTGGTGTGCACCACGACCGGCCGGCACCGAATGCCGTCATCGGCGATCACTGACCGGCCGGATACACGGGAGCAAGGACGAGCGGACCAGGAGGTGACGCGCTAGGTGTGTTGTCCCGGGACGTTGGTGACACGCGGGCTGGGTGCTTGAACAGGTGAGGGCCTTCTGGGTTCGGTGTGGATTGCGACATCTGCA
>NZ_JBIBVY010000025.1:0-95140 GCF_043080665.1 Streptomyces sp. NPDC014991 | reverse complement strand
CATGGCTCCGCCATGGCGCCCTCCTCCGCCTTGCGATGCACGGCACCAGGACCCGCTCCCTGATCCGGCCTGATCCGAACGAAAGACCCTAGCCGCCTCCCGCTGAAGATCCGTTCTCGGGCGAGCGGGATGCGGTGGCCGAGTGCGTTGTCCGGCCGCCGCCAAGAGTCGATCCGTCCGTCACGGCCTCGCGGACCAGGGCGTCGATCGGCACACCGCCCGCGCGCCCGAGGGCCTGGCGAGTTCATGACTATGGCGTCGGATTCAAGTACAGTTTCCGGGATGGACACCACTGCGCCGGAGGAACTCGACGGCGAGAAGGCACCGCCCATGGCGCCCCTGTCGCACCTTCGAGAGCCGCCTACGACGAAGCGCGGAGCACGGACACGGGCCGCTCTGGTGAAGGCCGCGCGAAAGGTGTTCGAACGGGACGGCTACCTCGACACCCGCCTGACCGACATCACCAAAGAGGCTCAATGCGCGGCGGGGTCCTTCTACACCTACTTCGCCAACAAGGAAGAGGTGCTCGCCGCCGTCCTCCTGGAGGCGCAGGAGGACATGATGCACCCCGGCATGGGCCGGGTGCAGGACACCGACGATCCCCACGCGGTACTCGAAGCGAGCAATCGCGCGTATCTCGAGGCTTACAAACGGAATGCGAAGCTGATGGCCCTGCTCGAGCAGGTCGCACAAGTGGAGCCGGAGTTCCGTGAGTTCCGGGGCCGGCGCGCTGACGCGTTCATCCGCCGCAACGCCCGCGGCATCGCCGACCTGCAGGCGCGAGGTGTCGCGGACCGTGAGGTCGATCCGATGACGGCTTCCCGTGCGCTGTCGGGCATGGTCAGTGTCATGGCCTACCACGCCTTCGTGCTGGGCGAACGGCAACAGGAAGGTACGCCGGTGGACTTCGAGCAGCTCGTGTCCACGGTCACCCGGCTCTGGGCGAACGCCCTGCGCTTCCCCGGCCACCGCTGATTCGGCAGTCGCACACGGGCGAAGCCTGTCGCTCACGGCCGTTCGACGACCTTGTGCCGTCGCCGACCGTTCGGACAGGGAGCCGTCATCGGGACAGCCCTCAGCGCGGACGTGTCTGGATCGGCCCCGAAACGGTGAGCCGCCGGTTCGGGGCCCTCGCCGTCGACTTCGCCGGGACGCCGGCCCTCGACCGGGTCGGACCCGGCGGATCCGACCCACTCGGTACGGGACCAGGAGGGCCGCAGGCGGGTCCGGCACCCAGCGCTGGGGCGCCGGCCGGCCAGGAGTGAGGTGCCGTGTCGTCCCAGCCGCACACCGGGCGGGTCAGCCGGGCGGTGCCGACAGATGGACCAGGATGCCGCACACCTCGTCCACGATCTCCCGGGCCTCCGACTCGTCCCCGCAGTCGCCCAGCTCGCGCGCCGCCCCTCCGATGACAGTGGTCAGCACGCTCACCCGGACCCGGCCGGCGCGCTGCCCCTCGTCCACCTCCAGCAGCCGGGCATTGCGCCGTACCCATGCGCGGTCCCACTGACGCCGCAGCGCGTCGAAGCCCGCGGGGCCATCGTCCCCCACGAGGAGTCTGCCGAGCCTCCGGTTGTCCCAGGTGCCCTCCAGGTACGCCCTGGCTCCCGCCACGAACAGGACAAGGGGGTCGTCCACACCTCGGCTGCGTTCGGCGGCCAGGGTAGCCGCGGTGCAGCGCTCCTGCTCTTCCCGGAACTCCTCCCACAGAGCGAGATAAAGCCCTCGCTTTCCGCCGTAGTGCTGGAAGAGGCTGCCCACCGGGATACCGGAGCGCGCCGCGATCTCGGTGAGACCGGCGTCGGTGTAACCGCGCTCGGTGAACACCTCCAGCGCGGCGTTCAGCAGTGCACGCCGGACCGTCCGGTTCTGCCCGACGTGCCCCTGCGGCAGGCCCACGTCCTCCTGCCCGTCCGGCAGCTGATGCGCCGTCCCGGTCCCGGCGGACTCCATGATGCCGCTCACTGGCAATCCCCACCTTCCCCGGCCCCGTCGCGTATGGCGAGGGCGACCAGCAGTTCCAGGAGGTCGGCGATCCGGCGCGGATTGCGGCCGGTGCGTTCCTGGATCCGGCGCAACCGGTAGTGCGCCGTGTTGTGATGAACCCGCAGCCGGTCGGCGGCCAGCCGCAGATTGAGGTCCGCCTCCACGAAGGCCCGTATCGTGGCGGCCAGTGTGTCGCCGCGTCTGCGGTCCTCCTCCAGCAGCACACGTACGCGGGGATCGACCAGCTGGCGGGCGAGGTCGTCGGCGCGCAGCGCCAGGTAGTCGAACGGGGACAGTCGCGGCAGCGCCGCCACTCCGCCCCCGCTCGGCACCAGGTCGAGGGCGGCCCGCGCCTCCTGGTGTGCGCGCGGCAGTTCGGCCGCGCCCCGGGCGACCGTGCTGATGCCCATGGACAGCATGGTCCCCTCCCGCGCGAGCCGTCGTTGCACGGCCTCGAAATGGGCGCATATGTCCTCTGCGTTCATGCCGGCCCGCACCACGGGCACGGCCACCACCTCACCATGGCGCACGACGACCAGGGTCCGGCCGGCCCAGGGTCCGGCGACGCCGATCGACGCACTGGTGGCATAACCGTTCTCGGCCGTGGTGAGGTCCCCGGTGCGCGTGTCGCCGACACACACCGCCACCACCGCCATCATCGGCGAGCGCGGTCCGATGCCGTACGCCTGCGCCGCGGCGAACAGCGGACCGCGCGTCGGTGCCACGCCGGCCAGGAGCTGGTCCAGGAGATCCCGGCGCTCCCGATCCGCGTCCGCCACCACGTGCTGCTGGTACTCGACGTATGCCTGCGCGGCATGGGTGCTGGCGTAGTCGACGTACCGCATCAGTGGGGTGACCAGGGACAGCGCGGCCTGCTGGGCCTCGGCGGACGTGCCCGCGCAGTCCAGCAGCGCGTCCCACAGCACCTGCCTGCCGACCCGGAAGGCACTGATCCAGTCCTCCAGGGCGAAACCCGCACGTGCTCGGCGCATCGCTGCCGCACGGCTGAAAACCAGGTCCTCGGGAGCCATGTCGCGGTCGCCCGCCAACGCCCCCAACTGCATCCGGTAGTGCTCGAGCACCTGCTCCCGTACGTCGTCGAAGAATCGTTCGTCCTGCAGTGCGTACGACGGGATCTCCGCGCGCATCACATCGACGGCGGTGTCCGCCACCTCCTCGACCCGGTCGTGGACGGTGTGCAGGATCCGCCGCCGCTCCCGGCGGAGCGGTTCGGAGAGCTGGGGAGCGCCCGGAGCAGGGCAGCGAGGCATGGTGCCGATCGTCGCCGTCCGGCTGGTGCTCCGTCAACAGGCCCGGCGTGAGACATCTCCCGGCGCCTGTGCGCGGCGCACAGTCCGGAGACCGGGAAGTTGGGTGCTCACACCCAATGTGCGCGTGGAACGCAGCCACCTACTGTGACGCTCTCCCACCCCCCCAGCACGTCGGAAAGGGCGTAACCAATGCTCGCGGTCGACGGTATCACCGTGCGCTTCGGCGGGATCACGGCACTGGACGGTGTCGCGTTCACCGTCGAGCCGGGCACCGCCGTGGGGCTCATCGGGCCGAACGGAGCCGGCAAGACCACCTTGTTCAACTGCCTCACCAGGCGCTGCACTCCCGACGAGGGAGACGTGCGGTTCGAGGAAGAGGATCTGCTGGCCCTCCCTCCGCACGCCGTCGCAGGGCGCGGCATCGCCCGCACCTTCCAGAACCTGGGCCTGTTCCCCCGGCTCACGGTCCGGGAGAACGTCATGGTCGGCGCCCACAGCCGGGGGCGCACCGGACATCTCGCCGCGGCGCTCCGGCTGCCCCGCGTCCGGCGGGAGGAGAGGGAGCTACGTGACCAGGCGGACGACTTGCTACGGCGGCTCGGTCTGGCGGACATCGCCGACCATCTCGCGTGCGGGCTGCCGTTCGGCACGCTCAAACGCGTCGAACTCGCCCGGGCCCTCGCCGTACGGCCCCGGCTGCTGTTGCTCGACGAACCCGTCAACGGGCTCAGCCACGGCGAGGTCGGCCAATTCGCGGATCTGGTCCGGTCGGTGCGCGAGGAGTTCGACCTCACGCTCGTGGTGGTCGAACACCACATGGGGTTCGTGATGGGCCTGTGCGACAAGGTGGTCTGCCTCGACTTCGGCCGCAAGATCGCCGAGGGCTCACCGGAGGAGATCCAGCGCGACCCCGCGGTCGTCGAGGCGTACCTGGGGGTGGCCGCATGAGCGAGCCCACCACCGACCGTACCGAGGCCGAGGCCGAGGCGGGTGCGGAGCCGGACCACCTCAAGGTCGCCGGCCTGCACGCCGGATACGGCCAGGCCCGCGTGCTGCAGGGCCTCGACTTCCGCGTCGCCCGCGGTGAGGTGTGCGCGATCCTCGGACCCAACGGCGCGGGCAAGACGACGACGCTGCGGGCGCTGAGCGGCATGGTCCGCGGCCGCGGCTCGGTCACCTTGAACGGCACGGAACTGCTGGGCCGCTCGCCCGAGCAGGCGGCCCGGCTCGGCGTGGCGCATGTGCCCGAGGGCCGGGGTACCTTCAACGACCTGACCGTCGAGGAGAACCTGCGCATCGGCGCCCATCTGCGCACCGGCCCCCGGCGGCGGGGCCGCGCCGAGCGTGCGGCCGTCGCGGCCGACCTGGAACGGATCTACGGCTACTTCCCCGGACTGCGCCGGCGGTCGCGTCAGGCCGCCGGCAGCCTCAGCGGCGGGGAACAGCAGATGCTCGCCATCGGCAGGGCACTGATGCTGCGGCCCTCGCTGCTGCTCCTCGACGAGCCGTCCCTCGGGCTCGCGCCGCTGGTCACCCGTGAGCTGTTCGGCATCGTCCGTGCCGTCAACGAGGAGGAACGCACCACCGTGGTCGTCGTCGAACAGAACGCCCAGCTGGCGCTGGACATCGCGCACCGGGCCCACGTACTGGAGGCCGGCCGTCTGGTGCTGTCCGGACCGGCTCGACAGATGCGCGAGGACGGCCAGGTCGCCGAGGTGTACCTCGGTGTCTCCGTCCTCTCCCGGAAGGCCGGGTGAGCGCCGTGACCGATCTTCTCCAGCAAGTGGTGGAAGGACTGGGCTCCGGGGCGGTGTACGCCAGCCTGGCGCTGGCCCTGGTGCTGATATACCGGTTCACGGGGATCGTCAACTTCGCGCAGGGCGAGCTGGCCATGCTCTCGACGTACGTCGCCTGGCAGCTGGTGGCGTCCGGGATGCCGTTCTGGCTGGCGCTGCCGGTCACTCTCGCGGTGTCCTTCGCCGGCGGCATGCTCGTCGAGCGGATCGTCATCCGGCCCGTGCAGGGGGCACCCGAGCTGACGGTGGTCATCGTCACGGTCGGCCTGTTCATCTTCGTCAACGCGCTGGCCGGCCTGATCTGGTCGTTCACCGTACGGGACTTCCCGCAGCCCTTCCCGGACGGCGGGCTCGACCTGGCCGGGGTGAGCGTGGACTGGTCGACGCTCGGGATCATCGGTGTGGTGGCCGTCGTGATGGGGCTGCTGTACCTGCTGTTCCAGCGCACCTCCGTCGGCCTGGTGATGCGGGCGGTCGCCTGCAACCCGGCCTCCGCCCGGCTGTCGGGCATCCGGGTGGGCCGGGTGCTGATGTTCGGCTGGGGGCTGGCCGCGACGGTCGGCGCGGTGTCGGGCGTGCTCGTCGCCCCGGTGTTGTTCCTGGAGCCCAACATGATGGGCGGGGTACTGATCTACGCCTTCGCCGCGGCCACCCTCGGGGGCTTCGACAGCCCGGTCGGTGCGGTCGTCGGCGGCCTGTTCGTGGGCGTCACCGAGACCCTGACCGGGGCGTACGTGGACGTGATCGGTGCCGATCTGAAGGTGGGTGTTCCCCTGGTGATCATTCTGGCGGTGCTCCTGGTGCGGCCCCAGGGCCTGTTCGGACGAGCGGCGGTGGAACGCGCATGAGCACGATCACCACAGCACTCGGCACGGACCGCGCACGGCGGCTGCGGGCCGCGCTCACCCTGCTGCTCGCGACGGCAGTGGCCGTCGGCGCCCCGTTCTACTTCGCCCCCTTCCAGGTCTTCCAGCTGACCATGGTGCTCCTGTACGCCGTGGCGCTGGCCGGCCTGAACCTGCTGGTCGGCTTCGGCGGGCAGATCTCGCTCGGGCACGGCGCGTTCTTCGCGGCGGGGGCCTACGCGACGGCGGTCATGCTCGACCGGTACGACACCGGTCACCTGGCCACGCTGCCGGTCGCGGCCGCCGGATGCTTCCTGCTCGGCCTCGGGTTCGGAGTGCCGGCCCTGCGGCTGCGCGGACTGTACCTGGCGCTGGTGACCCTCTCGTTCGCGGTGTTCCTGCCGCCCCTGCTCAAGCGGCTCGAACCGGTGACGGGTGGCTCCATGGGACTGACCGTGGACAAGCTGCGGCCGCCCGCGTGGAGCGGGATGGCGGAGGACCAGTGGATGTACTTCGTCGTCCTCGCCGTCACCGCGGTGGCTCTGCTGCTCGCCCGCAACCTGCTGCGGTCCCGGGTGGGCCGGGCCCTGCTCGCCGTGCGGGACAACGAGAGCGCCGCCGAGGTCATGGGCGTGCGGTTGTCGCTGCACAAGACCCTCGCCTTCGCGTGGAGCGCCCTGTTCGCGGGTGTCGCCGGGTGTCTGTACACCTGGGTGATCGGCTTCGTCTCGCCCGACTCCTTCAGCTTCGTGCTGTCCATCACCCTGCTGGCCGGCCTGGTGGTAGGGGGGCTCGCCTCGCTGTACGGCCCCCTGCTGGGCGGGGCGTTCGTGATGTACGTGCCGAGCGTCTCCCAGGACGTCAGCGAGGCGGCACCGGGAGTCGTGTTCGGCCTGCTGATCATCACGGTGATGCTCGTGGCCCCGACGGGCCTGGCGGGGCTGCCGGGCCGTGCCCTGGGCGCGATCGCCCGTCGCCCGCCCGGCACCGCCGCCCTCGGCCGGACGCCGGAGGCCGGATCCCCGCCCGACGCGCGACCGGAGTCCCGGCCCGCATCCGAACGCTCGGCGACCCTCCCCCCTGCGGACCTCTCAGTCGTCGAGGCCGAACCCGTGGGCGCACCGCCCCGCACGGAAAAGGAATGAGTCACATGCGCAAGACGACCGCTCTGCGGGCGGCCGCGGCCGCGACCGCCGCCCTGCTCACCGCGACCGCCTGCAGCAGCCGGCGAGGACAGGACCACCAGGACACCGCCGCCGCCGGCGCCTGCAAGGGCCAGCAGACCACCGGCATCACCGACAGGAGCATCAAGCTGGGTGGGATCTACCCGCTGTCGGGACCTGCCTCCGCGTACGGCACGATCAGCAAGGGCGTGGCCGCCTACTTCGAGTACGTCAACGGCAAGGGCGGCATAGACGGCCGCAAGGTGCGGTTCATCGTCCGTGACGACGGATACCAGCCGCCGAAGGCGGTCGAGGAGGCACGCAGACTCGTAGAGCAGGACAAGGTCTTCGCCGTGTTCCAGACCTTGGGCACCCCGTCCACGGCAGCCGTGTGGGACTACCTCGACAAGCAGAAGGTGCCGCAGCCCTTCGTCGCCACCGGTGCCTCCGTCTGGGGCACGGACGACAAGCATCCCTGGACCATCGGGTGGCAGCCCAACTACGTGGCCGAGGCCCGGGTGTACGCCAAGTACCTCAAGGACGAGCGGCACAAGGCCAGGGTCGCGGTCCTCTACCAGAACGACGACTTCGGCAAGGACCTGCTCGGCGGGTTCAAGAAGGCGGTTGCCGGCAGCGGCATCAAGGTGGTCGCCGAGGAGAGCTACGAGGTCACCGACCCGTCCGTGTCGGCACAGATGGCGAGCCTCGCCCGCTCCCGGGCGGACGTGCTGCTGGACGCCACCACCCCCAAGTTCGGCAGCCAGGCCCTGGCCGCCGATGCCAGGAACACCAAGTGGAACCCGCTGCACATCGTGAACAACGTGGCCTCGTCCGCCGCCGTGCTCCGGCCCGTCGGTTTCAAGAACGTGCAGGGCGTGGTCTCGGCGACCTACTTCAAGGACCCCGCCGACCCACAGTGGGCGAACGACCCCGAGATCAGGATCTACAAGAACGCCATGCACAGGTACGCGCCCGACGCCGACCCGGCCGACCAGTTCAACGCCTACGGCTGGGCCGTCGCCTCCAGCCTGCACAAGGCCCTGGACGCGATGAAGTGCCCGACCAGGGAAGGGCTGCGGGACGCGGTGCGCAGCCTGAAGGACGTGAAGGTGGGACTGCTGCTGCCCGGTGTCACCATGTCCACGGGCCACGGTGACGCCTTCCCGCTCGAGACGATGCAGCTGATGCGGTTCAAGGGCGAGCGGTGGCAGCTCTTCGGCAAGCCGGTGGACACCCGCAAGGAGTTCGGCCCGCTGGCCAAGTGAGCCGGCGGGGGCGGTCCCGGTCGATGCCCTGACCCCTGGGGACCGCCCCCGCTCCGCGGAGCGGACAGCCGCCACCGGCTCAGACGGCGTTCAGCCCTCCGTCCACCACCAGGCTCTGCCCGGTGATGTAGGAGGCGCGGTCGGAGAGCAGGAAGGCGACGGCTTCGGCCACTTCCCAGGCGGTGCCCTGGCGTCCGAGCGGTATGCGGGTGAACGAGGCGGAACGCGACGCGCGCCGGGTCGAGGCCTCCCGGCCCATCGGGGTGTCGATCAGGCCCGGGACGACCGTGTTGGCGCGGATCCCGCGCGGCGCGCCCTCCTTGGCCACGTGCCGGGTGAGACCGAACAGGCCCGCCTTGGAGCTGTCGTAGGCGGGTGAGTCGGTGGCGGCACGCAGCCCGGCCACGGAACCGACGAAGACGATCGATCCCCCGTCGGCGATCGCCGGCAACCCGTACTTGGCGGCGAGGAAGGGGGCGGTCAGGTTGAGCGAGAGCACGCGTTCCCACTGCTGCGGTGAGGTGTCCGCCAGTCCCGCGCCGAGGCCGATGCCGACGTTGACCACTATCGCGTCGAGGGCGCCGAGCTCGCGGAGGGACTCGGCGACCATGGCCGAGGACTGGCCGGGATCGGTGGCATCACCGACCACGGGCAGACCACGGGCCCCCTCCTCACCGACCAGGGCGGCGGTGGCCGCCGCGGCGGAGCGGGAGACATCGGCGCAGGCCACGGAGGCTCCTTCGCGGGCGGCGAGCACGGCCACCGCCCGCCCGTTGCCCACCGGGGCCTTCGGATCGTCGCTGGGACGGGTGCCCGCGCCGATGACCAGTACGTTCCGGCCGGTCAGGAGGCCGACCGCCCGGGTCGCGGGGTGCCGGGGCTCAGGCATCGCCGTGTGCCCCTTCCGCCGCGTCCGCGCCGGTCCCGGGGGGCGGGGGCAGGGTTTCCGTTTCGAAGCCGGGCTCGAGCCGGGTGCCGGCGGAGTTCAGGAAGAAGGCGACCATGTGGTACTGACCGACAAGCATGGTGATCTCGATCAGTTGTGCCTCGTCGTGGTCAGCGGCGAGCGCGGACCAGGTGGCGGCGGACAGGCGTGCGTCCCGGTGCAGTTCGTCGGCGGCACGGAGCAGACGGGCGTCGGCCGACGTCCACCCCTGGGCGTCGGGATCCGCGCCCATCCGCCGGATCTCCTCGTCGGTGACTCCGGCTGCCCTGGCCAGCGGTACGTGCCGCCCCCATTCGTAGCCGGCCCGGGTGTTGCACGCGGTGCGCAGGATCAGCAGTTCCCGGGTCCGGTCCGGCAGACGGCCGTCGCGCAGCAGGTGGCTGCCGAACGGCAGGAAGTGCCGGAAGAGGCCGGGGTGCCGCACCAAGGTGGTGAAGATGTCGGCGAGGCGGCCGTCGGCGTCCCGGGGAACCGGGGCGAGCAACTCCCGGGTGGACGGGTCCCAGCCGTCCTCGGGCAGTGGCGCGAGGCGCGGGCCGGCGTCGGCGGTGACGCGGTCGGGTCGGTGATGGTGTTCGTCGGTCATGGCGGTCTCCGCACTGCTCGTCAGGCTGGATCGGTGGCACGTCGGCGGGTCTGGGGCGGTGCCGGTCGGCGCCTCGTCAGGTGCGTCGATGCGGGCGCCTTCCGCCGCCGTGCCACTGTGCTTCCGGCGGCGGCGGGTTGTCGACGGCTCCTCGGCCAAGGCCGCAGGTCGGCATATTGTTCAAGTGCACAACGGCTGGTGCCACAGGGGCGGAGGTGAGGTTCATGCCCGGGCAGTCGGACGCGACGGCGTCCCTCGAACGGGTCATCGCCGCGATGGCCGCGAAGCAGCGGCAGGTGGGCGGGCGGTTGCACGCGGATCTGACGGACCACGTCCCGTCCTACCGCGCGGTCCCGCGGGAACTCCTCGTCCAGATCTGGCACCGGCACCTCCAGCGGGCCCTCGCGGTGGTGCGCGAGGGGACGGTGCCCGCGCCGGAGGACTTCGACGAAGCCGCGGTGGCCCGCGACCGGGCCGCCCGGGGGGTGCCGCTCGGCGACGGGCTCCGCGCCTACCGCCGGGCGTCGAGCGCGATACGGGATCTGTTCATCACCGAGGCGACCGAGCGCAGGCTGGACCCCGGCCTCGTCGTCGACCGCACCAAGTGCCTGTGGGAGCTCGCGGACGTCGCGAGCCTGCAGTTCGCTGCCGTCCACCGGCAGGCGGAGGTCGACTCCGCCCTGTTCGACGCACGCCGCCGCGCCGACTTCCTGCGTGGACTGCTCCACGGGACGCTGAGCACGGTGGAGATCCACAGCGGTGCGGCGATCTACGGACTGGACCCGTCACGGCCGTACCGAGCCATCAGAGCTGTTGCGGACGGCGACGTCGGCCCTGACGCGCTGGAACGCCGTCTGGGGTCCCGCGGTCGCAGCAACGGCCGAGGCCCGTTGCTGACCGTGCTGGACGAGGCTGTCGCCGGAGTCGTCGAGGCCAAGCCGGAGACCGGTGGCCTGGAGGTGACGGCGGGGCTCGGCCCGCCGACGGACCTGGCCGCGGCGCACCGCTCCTTCCGCGCCGCCGGCAGGCTGCTGGAAGCGGCCCGTGCGTACGGTCTGCGCGGCGTGTACGACCTGAGCGACCTGTCCTGGCGGGTGGCGGTCGTCACCGAACCGGAACTCGCCGAGTTGCTGCTCGACCGCTATCTGCGCCCACTGGAGGCGGAGGGGGAGTTCGGTGCGCTCATCGAGCAGTCGGTGCGGGAATACCTGGCGGGGGGACGGCACGTCCGCGAAGTCGCCCGCAGCGCGCACGTCCATGTCAACACCGTCCGCTATCGGCTGCGCCGTTTCGAGGAGCTGACCGGCACCAGCCTGGACGCTCCGGACACCGCGGTGGAGCTCAGCTGGGCCCTGGCGGCACGCGAACTCGGGACACATCCACGAGGTCCGGCATGAGCGGGCCGCCGCGCCTGCCGTCATCCCCCATGTCCGCCACGCCGTGTCACGCGGCGGGCGGGACGGCGGGCCTCCACCGGGTTCAAATGACTCACATGGCATCAGCGGTCGGCCCGCACGGGGAACATCCAGCCACCGCCCGGACGCCGCCCTGCCGGTCACCGGCCGCGGCCGGGACGGACGGCAGAACATCGGTGACCGAGTGCAAGGTGGTGTCCGGCGGTGGAGGAGCGGGTGAAGGAGTCCAGCGGAAGCGACGGTGATCCGTTCGCCCTGCACGTCGCCGCCCTGGCGGTGCTCGACGACCACGGAGTCGTGGCCGGATGGAACCGGCGGGCCGAGGAACTGCTCGGCTATCCGGACACTGCTGTGATCGGTCGTCCGGCGTATGAGGTCCTTGTCGATCCTCGCGACCTGCCGGCTGTCACGGAGGCCGCGGCGAGCTGCAGGCGAGTCGGCGGCTGGTTCGGCGTGCTCACCTTGCGGCACCGTGACGGGCGGCTCGTGGAGACGGGGCTGAGGGCCCATGCCATCTCACGGGACGACGGGGTCCGCGAGTGGATCCTCGCCGGGGCACTCGCGGTGGACGTCCTGGAATGGCAGCAGGACCGGGCGGTTCTCGACGGGTTGTACCGCCGGTGCCCGATCGGCCTGGTCGTCCACGGCCCCGACCTGACCCTGCTCCGGGTCAACCGGGCCATCGAACGCTTCACCGGCGTCCCCGCAGCAGTCTTCCAGGGGCTGCCCACCGGCTGCTTCCTGGTCCCCGACGACGCACGCAAGGCCGTGGACCGGGTGCGCCGGGCGATGGAGACCGGAAGACCGTTGGTCTACTCCGAGCAGTTCGTCCGTCTGGAGCGGGATCCGGCTCAAGAGCGGGTGGCGATGGTCTCGTCCTTCCGGATGGAGGACCCCTCCGGCCGCATCCTGGGGGTGGCCGAGATGATCGAGGACATCACCGAACGCCACCGGGCCCAGCGTCGGCTCGCGCTCCTCGACCAGGCCGGCAGCCGTATCGGAACCACCCTCGACGTGGCGGAGACCGCCCGGGAGCTAGCCGAGGTGATGGTGCCTCACCTCGCCGACCATGCGTCAGTCGACCTGCTTCAGCCGGTGACGCGGGGTGAGGAACCGCTGCGGGACCTGGCAGGGCCCGTGGTCCGGGTGGGGGCCTGCAACGTCGGTGCCCAGCAACCCGGCCCGCCCCATCCCCAGGGCGAACCGGTGGAGTTCGGGTCCGACACACCCCAGGCCAGATGCCTGGCCGAAGGGCGGCCCGTCCTGGAAGCGGTTCTCGCGCCCGACTGGTTCTCGACGGAAGGCCGCCAGGGGTCCCACGCTCCGGACCTGGGCGTCCACTCGCTGATCGCGGTGCCCCTTGCCGCGCGTGGCCTGGTGCTGGGCGTGATGACCTTGTGGCGTTCGCGCCGCCCCGATCCCTTCGAGGCGGACGATCTCACCCTCGCCCAGGAACTCGCCTCGCGGGCCGCCGTCGCCATCGACAACGCCCGGCGCTTCTCCCAGCAGCAGCAGACCGCGTTCACCTTGCAGAGCAGCCTGCTGCCCCGGGCGGTTCCGGACCAGTCGGCCGTCGAGGTGGCCCTGCGGTACCTGCCGGCCAGTGCGTCCCCCGGCGTGGGCGGTGACTGGTTCGATGTCATTCCGCTGTCCGGGTGCCGGGTCGCCCTCGTCGTCGGCGACGTGGTGGGACGCGGCATCCATGCCGCCGCCACCATGGGCCGGCTGCGCACCGCCGTACATACGCTCGCCAGCCTCGACCTGGAACCGGACGAGGTCCTCTCCCGCCTGGACGACCTGGTCGATCTGCTGGCGGTCGAACAGGAGGCGGTGGGCGGACGCCCCGTGGGGGAACAGGTCGTCGGTGCCACCTGCCTGTACGCCGTGTACGACCCGGTCTCCCGGCGCTGCTCCGTGGCCCGCGCAGGTCACCCGCCGCCGGTGGTGACCGCTCCGGACGGACGGGCGGCTCCGCTCGACCTGCCCGCCGGCCCACCGCTCGGCCTGGGCGGACTGCCGTTCGAGGCCCGGGAGATCGAACTGCCCGAGGGAAGCCTGCTGTGCCTCTACACCAACGGAGTCATCGGCGAACGCCACATCGATGCCGACGTCGGCCTGACCAGGCTGTGCGCAGCGCTCTCCCGCCCCGCGGACGCCCTGGAACGAACATGCCAAGCGGTGGTCGACTCGCTCGTGCCCTCGCGCCCCAGTGACGACGTCGCTCTGCTGATCGCCCGTACCCGGATGCTGTCACCGGACGACGTCGCCTCCTGGCACCTGCCGCCGGAGCCCGCCAGCGCCGCCCGGGCCCGGGCATTGACCTCGGCCAAGCTGACCGAATGGGGTCTGGAGCACCTGGCCTTCACCACCGAGTTGATCGTCAGCGAACTGATCACCAATGTCTACCGGTACGCCGGCGGCCCTGCGACCCTGCGGCTGATCCGTGACCGGTCCCTGGTGTGCGAGGTCAGCGACACCAGCCACACCTCGCCACACCTGCGCCGCGCCCGCACCACCGACGAGGGCGGGCGCGGCCTGTTCCTGGTGGCCCAGATGGCCGAACGCTGGGGTACCCGTTACCACCGTGAGGGCAAGACCGTGTGGACCGAACAATCACTGGCCGGCACACGCATCTGACCGCCCGGGTCGCCTCCGGGGAAACATCCGAAGAGTCGTGATGCAGCCCGGGTCGATGTCATGAGGGCGTGTGACGTCGGCGCATGACTGCCATGGAGCGGCCGTGCGGCGGGACCATCCCTGGCGGACCGCAGCGGTGGCACAGCGGCCGCTGCAGTCCGCCCCGTCGCCGTCCTCACTCGGCCGCGGCGAGCAGCCGTGCCTCGCTCTCCTCGTACAGCCGCCGGTTCTCGCGGCTCTCGGCGGCGCGGCGCCGGTGGTCGAGACGGCTGCCCAGCCAGCCCGCCAGATAGCCGAACGGGATGGAGACCAGGCCGGTGGACTGCATGGGGAACCAGTCGAAGTCCGCGTCCGGGAAGACGGCGGACGGCGTGCCCGAGACGGCCCTGGAGAAGATCATCAGCACCAGCGCGCAGGCCGCGCCCCCGTAGAGGCTGGCGAGCAGTCCGGTGCGCGTGAATCCTCGCCAGAACAGGGAGTAGGTCAACGCGGGGGCAACGGCCGATGCCCCGATGCAGATGGCCAGCGTGGTCAGTACGGCGACGTCCCAGTTCTGGACCAGGGCGGAGAGCAGGATGGCAACGGTCCCCACCGCCACGCACGCCCACCCGGCCACTGTCATCTCCGTGCGCGGCGCCGCCCGTTCCCGCCGCAGGCAATGGGCGAACAGGTCGTGGGCGAGCGACGAGGCCGCCGCCAGAGTCATCCCCGCGACCGAGGACAGCAGGGTGATGAACACCGTGCCCGCCATGGCCGCGTAGAGAACCGTCGTGCCCGCGGAGCCGGCGGCGCCGAGCACCCGGGACAGCATGAGCACCGACGTCCTTCCGTGGGGGTCGGTCGCGGTGATGTACTGGGATCCCACCAGAGCCGCCGCGCCCGTACCCATGATGATCACCGTGAGGCAGAACGTGGTGACCGTGCCGACCGCCCATGACATGGAGCGGCGCACGGCGGGCGCGTCCCGCGCGGAGTACAGCCGCATCGTGATGTGCGGCAGGCAGGCCGCGCCGAGGACAACGGTGATCTGAAGGCCGGCGAAGTCCAGCTGTTGAGCTGCCGAGGTGCCCAGTTGGAGGCCCTGCTGGAGGAAGGCCGGGCCCGTTCCGCTGCCGCGCTCGGCGGCCCGGAGCACCTCTCCCAGGCTCCAGTCGAAGCGGTTGAGGACCAGGGCGGCGACGGTGACGCTGGTGCCGAGCAGGAGCACGATCTTGATCATCTGGATGAGCGCGGTGCCCCGCATCCCGCCGATCGCGGCGTAGATGATCATCAGGCTGCCGATGAGGACGATGCATGTCGTCCTGGCGCCGGTCTCGTGCGGCATGCCCAGGATGAAGGTGAGCAGCGACCCGGCCCCGGAGAGCTGGACGACCAGGAAGGGCAGGGTCGCCGAGAGCGTGACCACGCACGAGGCGATGCGGACGGCCCGCCCGGGCATGTTGCGGGCCAGGACGTCGCCCATGGTGAAGCTGCCGGCGTTGCGCAGCGGCTCGGCCAGCAGGAACATCAGCAGCACGAGTGACAGGGCGGTGCTGACCGCCAGGACGTAACCGTCGTATCCGGCGAGCGCGATGATGCCGGTGGTGCTCAGCACCGTGGCCGCGGAGATGTAGTCGCCCGCGATCGCCAGGCCGTTCTTCAGGGGCGTGAGCGAGAGGTAGCCGGTGTAGAAGTTCGTCAGGTCGTCGCGGTCCGGTCCGGCCATCACACACAGCAGCAGCGTGAGCGTCACCAGGGTGCTGAACAGGACCAGGACGATCGCCTGCGTCCCTGAGCCGAAGTCGTTCATCTCGCCACCCCGGCGTCCCGGCTCGGACGGACCGTTCGCTCCCTGACGGCCTGCGCCAGAAAGTCCACGGAGTGCTGTGCGCTGCGGCCGTACCAGAGCACGGCCGCGAAGGTGACGACGAGCTGGAGGATCCCCAGGCCCATTCCCAGACTCAGCTCCCCGGCGATCCTGGAAGCCATCAGGTCCCGCGCACAGCAGGACAGCACCACGTACACCACGAAGGAGCCGAGCGCGGTGAGCGTGGAGACCCGGCGGAGCACTCGGTAGGCCGAGCGGAGGGCGGCGAGGTCGGCACCGTGCGGATGGGGATCGTGCGCGTGCGGTGGGCGCCAGGGCGTCTGCCCGTACGGGTCGTACGAAGGGGGGTCGTATCCGTACGAGTTGTCCTGCGGGACGTCGTGTCCGTACGGCTCCTGCGGGGGCGCCCATGGGTCCCGCCCGTACGACGCGCGCCGCGGGGTGTGGCCACGGGGCCGGGACGGCGGCTGCGGCCATTCCGGCGATGCGGGCGGTGGGTACCGGTTGTCGTCGGGGAGCGTCATCGCTTGGCCTTCCGGTGCGGCTCGGATCCGTGGGAGGTGGCGGTGGAGCATCGGTGTGGCGGCGCACGATACCGACTGGTTGGAATGCCTGATAAGCCTGCCGAGAGTCACGTTTTCAGCTCGATGCGGCATCCGGCCGACGGCGGCCCGTGACCCCCGACTGCCGGACTGCAGGAGGTTCCGTACTCGCGCCGGGCGTGCGGCGACCGGCTGACCGGCAACGACGGTGGCAGGGGCGGCGCGCCGGGCCCCGCAGGGACCGGATCCTCGGCGTGCTCGGCGACGGGGGGCACTGCCCGCCGACCGGAATCAAATAGGTGTCCGATTCTCAGCCCTCGGTGCGCTATGCCCTTATTGCGTGGATATTCTATGAGGTGTGATCCAGTCCGGATGGCCACGTCTCCTCGGCAGCTACGGCCGGGGAAGCTTTGTGCGGCTCTCGCCGGTCATCCTGACCGTCGTCATCGCCAGCCTGGCGTACGCCACACCCCCGCAAATGGCCTTCAGTCGCCTCCTGCCCGCGGCGCCGGCCCTCGCCGCCGCGATGTGGCCGGTGCTCCCCACCGTCCTGCTGGGAACGGTCTGTCTTCTCCTGATGATCGGCCTCAGCCTCGTCTTCCCCGGCCTGGGGACGTGGTGGACCGCTGGGGGGATCATCGCGGTCACCGTGGCGGCCGCGTACGGGAGTCACATCCGGCTCCAGCGGGAGCGGACCCTCTTCCAGGTACGGCTCGTCGCCGACGCGGCGCAGCAGGTGGTGCTCAGCCCCCTGCCGCGCCGCTTCGGGAGCGTCGAGATCGAGTCGCTGTATCTCGCGGCCGCGGCGGAGGCCCGTATCGGCGGGGACTTCTACGAGGTGGTCGACACGCGATGGGGGGTCAGACTGCTCATCGGTGATGTACGGGGCAAGGGCCTGCCGGCTGTGGGAGCGGCCGCGGCGATCGTCAACGCCTTCCGGGAGGCGGCCCACGGCGAGGCTGACATGGTCAGCGTCGCGCGCCGGATGGACGCCGGCAGCACCCGGTACAACGCCTCGTTCCCCCCCGAGGGGCCGATGGAGCGCTTCGCCACCGCCCTTCTCGTCGAGATCCCGCACGAAGGCAGGCATATCGAGATCCTCAACTGCGGACACCCCCCGCCGCTGTTTTTGAACCACGGGGAAGTCCGTGCCCTCGAGCCCACCACCCCCTCGCCGCTGCTCAACCTCGCGGAGCTGATCGGCGACCACTACACCGTCGACACCTTCGACTTCGCCCCCGGCGACCTGCTGCTTCTCTATACCGACGGGGTCGCCGAGGCCCGCGCCCACGACGGTGAGTTCTTCCCGCTCACGGCCTGGCTGCGCGGACAGCCCCCGGCGGCGCCCCACGAGCTGCTCACGGCTCTCCATCGCGACCTCCTCCACTACAGCAGGGGACGCCTCGACGACGACATCGCCGCCCTCGCCGTGCGCCTGTGCGAAACGCCGCAGCAGTGAACCGCCGCCACGCTCGGGGTCCGGGGGCCGGACGCCGTCAGTGCTGAGGCGTTCCCGGCGCCGGGCGGGCGTCGTCGCGCCGTTCGCCGACCGGAGCGGTCACCGTGGGACGGGCGTCACCGCCGCTCGCGCCCAGACCCGCGAGCAGGCGCAGTCCGTCCTCGGCGGGGCTGCCGGGGGCCGCGGACAGGACCAGCAGCTCCATGCCCGAGCCGTCCGGTAGCGCGAAGTTCTCCTGGTGCAGTTCCAGCAGTCCGATCAGCGGGTGCGCGTAGGCCTTGCGTCCATGTGTGCGGGCGCGCACGTCCGCGCGGGCCCAGAGGCGGCGGAAGCGCTCGCTGCCCATCGCCAGCTCGCCGATGAGCGAGGCCAGGCCGGGGTCCTCGGGATATTTGCCGGCGGCCAGGCGCAGGTGCCCGACCACGTCGAGAGTGCAGCTGTCCCAGTCCGCGTAGAGGCCGCGCTCGGCCTCCTCGAGAAAGATGTGGCGGGCGGTGTTCAGGCCCGGCATCGGCCGGCCGTAGAGGAGTCCGGCGAGGCGGTTCCCGGCGAGCACGTCCAGGCGGTGGTTCATGATCAGCGCGGGTGCGTCGGCCACCAGACCGAGGACGCGCTGCAGTTCCGGCCGGACCCGCCCGCCCGGCGCCTTCACGCTGCGACGGCGCTGCCGGGCGAGCCGGTGGAGATGCCCGCGTCCGGTCTCGTCGAGTGCGAGGACGCGGGCGAGCGCGTCGAGCACCTGCTCGGAGGGCTGGGTCGCGCGGCCCTGCTCCAGGCGTACGTAGTAGTCGACGCTGACTCCGGACAGGTGCGCGACCTCTTCGCGGCGCAGCCCTTCGACCCGGCGGCGGCTGTCGACGGGAATGCCGACGGCCACCGGGTCGACCCGGGAACGCCGGGTCCGCAGAAAGCACGCAAGATCGTCCATGCCCTCAGTATGGCCTCGGTGACGCCCGTGAAGGTGGTCCTGCCATTACCAGGAAGTCCCGTCCGACGGAAGAGGAGCCCCTGAACGCCGGGCGCCGCGGCGCCCAGGATCGAGGGCAGCCGATCCGAAGGAGTTCCCATGAAGACGCTGATCGTCCACGCCCACCCGGAGCCGAAGTCGCTCAACAGCTCGCTGAAGGACCTCGCGGTGTCCACATTGGAGAGCGCCGGGCACGAGGTACGGGTCAGTGATCTGTACGCGATGCGCTGGAAGGCGGTCGTGGACGCCGCGGACTACGGCCCCGAGGCCTCGAGTCCGCTGAAGGTGGCCCTGGACTCGGGCCGGGCCTTCGACGCCGGAACGCTTGCCCCGGACGTCCTCGCCGAGCAGGAGAAGCTGCTGTGGGCCGACACGATCGTCTTCCAGTTCCCGCTGTGGTGGTACACGATGCCCGCGATCCTCAAAGGCTGGGTGGACCGGGTGTTCACCTACCACTTCGCGTACGGCGTCGGCGAGCACAGCGACACCAGGTACGGCGAGCGCTTCGGCGAAGGCACCCTCGCGGGCAGGAAGGCCCTGCTGTCGGTGACCGCGGGCGGTCCGGAGTCGCACTACGCCGCTCGCGGGATCAACGGCCCCATCGACGACCTGCTGTTCCCGATCCACCACGGCATCCTCTACTACCCGGGCATCGAGGTCCTGCCGCCGTTCGTGCTGTACGGCGCCGACCGGATGACCGGCGAGGACTTCCAGGACGCCGCCAAGGCTTGGGAGCAGCGCCTGCTCACCCTGGAGTCGACCGAGCCGATCGCGTTCCGGCGGCAGAACTTCGGCGACTACGAGATTCCCTCGCTGCACCTGAAGGAGGGACTGGAGCCCGCGGGACGTACGGGTTTCGGGCTGCACGTACGCGGCTGACCGCGGCGAGAGCCGACCCGCTGCCACACCACTGACTCCGCGCCCTGTCCGGCTTCGCCGGCGCCGACATGATCAGAACCGCGCCGATGCGGCGGAAGTGGTGTCACGTCACCGGCCCCGACCTCCGCGGCGTCGGGTCGTAGGCGGCGTCGGCGGCGATGTCCCGAAGGCGCCGCGCCGCGGTGAGCAGTTCCCGGTGGGTGGTGTAGAGCGCGTTGAAGCCGAAGCGCAGCAGGTCGGGGGCGCGCATGTCAGCGATCACGCCGTGGTCGGCGAGCGCGCGCGTCAGGGCGTGGGCGTGGGGGTGGCGCAGGGAGACCTGGCTGCCGCGGCGGTCGGGGTCGGACGGGGTGACGGAGGTGAAGCCGAAGGGGGTGAGGAGTTCTTCGGCGCAGCACAGGAAGAATCCGCTCAGGGACAGGCTCTTGGCGCGGACCTCGGCGAGGTCCACGCCGTCGAAGGCGGTCAGGGCCGCCTCGAGGGCGAGCAGGGACAGGATCGGGGGAGTGCCGATACGGGCCCGGGCGATGCCGGAGGCGGGTACGTAGTCCCGGCTCAGGCCGAAGGGGTCGGCGTGTCCGTTCCAGCCCGGCAGCGGGGTGCGCAGCTCCCGGTGGTGGCGGCGCGCCACGTACAGGTAGGCCGGGGCTCCGGGGCCTCCGGAGAGGAACTTGTAGCCGCAGCCGACGGCGAGATCCACACCGAGGGCGTCGAGTTCGACCGGCAGGGCCCCGGCCGCGTGGCACAGGTCCCAGAGGACCAGCGCGCCGGCGTGGTGGGCGGCCCGCGTCAAGGCCCGCATGTCGTACAGCTCGCCGGTGCGGAAGTCGACGGGCGAGTAACTGACGACGGCCACCCGGTCTCCCTCGGCCCGCAGGAAGCGGGGCAGGTCGGCCGGTGACACCCACCGTACGTCCAGGCCGCGGCGTGCGGCGGCGGCGTCGGCCACGTAGCGGTCGGTGGGGAAGTGGCCGGGGTCGGTGACCAGCAGGGCACGGCCCGGCCGGAGCGAGGCGGCCGCGTCGAGGGCGGTGTAGAGCTGCACGCTGGTGGAGTCACCCGCCACGGTCTGGCCCGGCGCGGCCCCGATGAGCGCGCCGATGGCGTCGCCCACCCGCAGGGGCGCCTCCCACCAGCCGTTGTCGTTCCAGGAGCCGATCAGGTCGGTACCCCACTGCCGGGTCACGACGTCGGTGAGGACCGGTGGGACGGCGGCGGGCAGCGGGCCGAGGGAGTTGCCGTCGAGGTAGACGACGTCCGGGGGGAGCAGGAAGCGGTCACGCAGGTGAGCCAGGGCGTCGTCGGCGTCGAGGCGTGCGGCGCGCTCGGCGAGCCCGGGGAGGGGAGTCGGCGCCGTGGGTGCCGTCGGGGTGATGGTCATCGGTGCGCGGACTCCTCGGGTGTCGGCTCGGAGCGCTGGGCCGGGAAGGAGGCGGACATCTCCCGAAGGGTGTCGGCGACGGCGCGGGCGCCGGGGGCACCCGGTTCGATGAGGGTGTAGTGGCCGGTGCCGGGCAGGACGACCGTGGTGAGGTCGCGGTGCACGGCCGCGTAGTCGGTGAACTGGGTGAGGGGGACCTCCTCGTCGGCGGCGCCGTGCAGCAGCACGGTGGGCACCCCGGTCGTGCCGGCGCCGCGCAGCAGGGCCAGGGGGTCGACCTCGGGCAGGCGCTCCTCGAAGTGATCGGCTCCGCCGAGGAGTTGCAGCGCGGCGCCGTTGCTGAGGTCGTCGCGGCGGGTGGCGGCGAGGTCGGTGAGGGGGGCCAGGGCGAGCACGCTGGTCGGCAGGGTGCGGGTGTGCCAGCGCGAGCCGGCCGGCAGCAGGCCGCGTGCGGCGCACCACAGTGCCAGGTGGCCGCCCGAGCAGTGGCCCGCCAGGACGTACGGCCGCCCCTGCGGGAGGGTGTCGACGATCCGGGCGACGTCGTCGAAAGTCTCCGGATAGCCGCCCGCGCCTCCGGAACGGCGGAAGCCGGGCAGCAGGACGTCGAAGCCCTGCCGGTTGAGGTAGGCGGCGAAGGGGGTCAGGTGCATGCGGTCGTAGCGCCAGTAGCCGCCGTGCAGCAGGATCACCAGCGGGGCGCCGGGGTCGTCCGAGGGCCAGGCGTCGTAGACCTGGTGGGGGTGGTCGCCGTACCGGCCGTGCACCGGTGCCAGGACCGGCCTCAGGCTCAGTACCCGCTTCTCCTCTTCGGCCGCGAAGGCGGAGATGACCCTGGGTTCTCTCGTCCGGGTCACGCCGGGCTCGCGGGTCTGGTCCGAACGAGAGACCCTAGATGTCACCGCGCACCTCCCACAGTTCGGGGAAGACCGGGCGGGCGGCGCGCTTCTCCAGCCAGGCCAGGCCCGCGGAGCCGGCGCTGCCGGATTTCGCGCCCATGGCGCGGCGCACGACCAGGACGTGTTCGAACCGCCAGCGGGTGATGAGCTCGGCGATGTCGGTGAGCAGTTCGCCCAGGGCCAGGTGCGGGTGGTGCTGCGGGCCGGCGTAGATCTCCCGCCATACCGCCACCACCGCGGGGTCGCAGGTGTAGGGAGCGGTCATGTCCCGCTCGCGGATGCGCAGCGGGACGTGCAGGCCCTGGCGGTGCAGGAAGGCCAGCACCTCGTCGTACAGGGAGGGTTCGCGGTAGGTCTCGCCGAGTGCCTCGTGGACGGCCCTGTCGCCCCGGTGCGCGCGCAGCAGCCCGGCGGACTTGTCACCGAGGAGGAACTCCATGTGCCGGTACATCGCCGACTGGAATCCCGACGCCTTGCCGAACGCGGCCCTGAAGCCGTTGAACTGCGCGGGTGTCAGCGCGGCGATGGGCGCCCAGGCGCCGTTGAGCGCCGTCAGGGCCCGGCGGCTGCGGGTGAGGGCGTCCATGGCCGCGCGCAGGTCGTCCTTGGCGAAGGCCACCCGTGCGATGCGCCACTCGTGCACGATCAGGGTGAACCACAGCTCCATCACCTGGGTGGTGACGAGGAAGCCCATCTCGTCCGGCGCGTCGGTGAGCGGGTGCTGCATGGAGTTGAGGACGGAGGCGTGCACGTAGTTGTCGTAGGGGCTCGCGCCGGTGAACGGCTGGGTCAGGGCGTCTTCCGTGATCGGCTCGGCGAGAGCGGTCGTGCGGTCGTTCATCGCATCTCCTGTGCTGCGGCCGTGAGTCGGGACGGCCACGTGAGGGTGCCGAAGGATGGTGGGGGAGGGGTGGAAGCACCGGCCGGCCGGGGCCGGGGGCGGGGGTCACACGCCGAGGTGGGCTCCGCCGGAGGCGTCGATCCACTGGCCGGTCACCCAGCGGGCGTCGTCGCTCGCGACGAAGGAGACCACGTCGGCGATGTCCACCGGCCGGCCGAGCCGGCTGAGGACGGAGGCCTCGGAGTACCTGCGGCGGATCTCCGGGACGGCGAGCGTGGGGTTGATCTCCGTCTCGGTGTAGCCGGGGGCGACGGCGTTGACGGTGATGCCCCGGGGGCCCAGCTCCTGGGCGAGGGCGAGGGTGAGGTAGTCGAGGGCGGCCTTGGTCATGGTGTACGAGACGATCGCGGGGAACGCGACCCGGGTGGCCATGGAGGAGATGTTCACGATCCGGCCACCGTCCCGCAGCCGGTCGAGTCCGCGCTGGACGATGAAGAACGGCGCCTTGGTGTTGATCGCGAACACCCGGTCGTAGTCGGCCTCGGTCACGTCGGCGATGCGGCGCGGGACGGTGATGCCCGCGTTGTTGACGAGGATGTCCAGGCCGCCGTCCGCGCCCCGGCCGGCCAGGGCCCGGTCGAAGGCCGACCACAGGGTGTCGGCGTCGCCGGGCACTCCGAGCTCGGCGTGCACGGCGACGGCGCGGCCCCCGTCGGCCTCGATCTCCTTGACGGTCCGCTCGGCCGCGGTCACGTCGTGACCGTAGTGCACGGCCACCAACGCGCCGTCGCGGGCGAGGCGACGACTGATGGCCCGGCCGATTCCCCGGCTGCCCCCGGTGACCAGAGCGGTCTTTCCCGCAAGGCGGGCGGTGGTGCTCAACGTGCGTCTCCTTCGCTGCGTGCTGGGGGGGTGTGGTGGTCGTGGGCGGGTGTCAGGCGTCGAAGTCGAGGACGACATCGGGGGAGTCCGGTCGTGCCCGGCACACGAGCGTGTAGCCCTCGGCGCGGTCGCGGTCGTCCAGGGCGTGCTGGTGGTCGGCTCGCACCCGTCCGGACAGGACCTTGGCGCGGCAACTGCCGCACACGCCCTCACGGCACGCGTACGGCACGTCCGGGTGCGCGCGCAGCAGGGCGTCGAGGATCACCGTCTCCCGGGACCCGACCGTGGTCTGCCGGCGGTGCCCGTCGAACAGGGCGGTGACCCGGCTCGTCCCGGCAGCCGGGGACAGCCCCGCGGCGGCGGCGGGGTGCGCCGGCTGCTCGGCCGGTGCGGGGGCGGCGGAGGGGGGAGTGGGGCCGGAGGTGAACGATTCCCAGCGCACGAGCGCCGGCTCGGCGCCCCAGTCGCCCAGGAACCGCCGTACGGTGGCGATCATCCCCGGTGGTCCGCACAGGGCGAACGAGGTGGTCTCGGCCGGCCGGGCACCGATGACGGTGAGCAGGTGGGACAGCTTGCCGGCGTCGATCCGTCCGCGGAACGGGCCGCCACCGGTTGCCCGCCCGTCGCGGGTGAGGACGTACAGGACGGTGAAGCGGTCGAGGAACATGTCCTTGAGGGCGGCCAGTTCGTCGGCGAGCAGGGCCTGCGCGGCGGTCGGGACGGAGTGGATCAGGGACACCCGGCAGGTGGCGTCCCGGCGCAGGACGTCGGCGGCCATCGCGGCCAGCGGGGTGATGCCGGAGCCGCCCGCGATCAGGACGTGGTGGGCGCCGGGCAGGCCCGGCAGGACGAAGTGGCCCGCGGGGGCGGACAGATCGAGTCGGTCGCCGGTCGCGAGACGGTGGACGGCGTGGGCCCCGAAGCCGTCGGGGGTACCGCGCTTGATCACCAGGCGGAGCGCCGTGCGGTCGTGCGGGGGCGGGCACAGCGAGTAGGCGCGACGCACTTCGCCGTCGGCGCTGTGGTGGCGGACGACGACGTGCTGGCCGGGCCGGTGGGCGAACACCTCGCGCAGACCGGCGGGCACCTCCAGGGTGACCGCCACGGCGTCCGCGGTCAGGTGGCACACCTCGCTGACCGTGACGGAGTGCCAGCGGGTGCGCCTGCCCCTGCCTACGGGCCGCTCGACGGCCGTGTCCTGCCGGGTGGTCGAAGGGATGGCGGCGGTGTTCACGGGGTGCCTCACAGCGCGGTCAGGTGGGGGAAGGGTTCGCGGCACGCCGTGCACCACAGCACCGACTGGCAGCGGGACGGGCCGAAGGGGCTGTGCGGGCGGGTGGCGCGGGAGCCGCAGTGCGGGCAGGGCACCGTGCCCAGCTCCACGAGGGCCGGGCCGCCGGTCGCCGGGGACACCGGCGGGGCGATGCCGTGGGCGGCGAGGGTGCGCAGTCCGCGTGCGGTGATGCGGTCGGTCGTCCAGAGCGGCGACAGCACCTGCCGTACCCGGCCGTCGGGGTGGCCGCAGGCGACCAGGACCTCGCGGACGGCGGCGGTGATCGCGGGCAGCGCGGGGCAGCCCAGGTAGGTGGGGGTGATCTCGACCTCCAGGGTCCCGTCGGGCCCTGGGCCGACGGAGCCCACCACCCCCAGGTCGCCGAGGCCGATCACGGGCAGCTCGGGGTCGGGTACGGCCTCCACCCGCCTGCGCACCTCTTCCGCGGCGAGGGGCGCACCGGTCTGTCCCATGTCGTTCACCAGGTCCCCCCGGGAAACTGCCGGTGCACCGACTGCAGTTCGCCGATCAGGCCGGCGAACTCCTCGGTGTGCAGGCCGGAACGGCCACCGCGGGCCTCCCAGGACGGGGTGGGCACCCTCAGTCCCGCGCCGGTGACGACCTCGGTGACCCGCTGCTCCCACACCGGGCGCAGAGGCGCCGGGGAGGGCACCGTGCCGGCGGCGGCAAGGCGCCGTACGAGGTCGTCCTCGTCGAAGAGTTCACCGGTGTAGGGCCACACGCGCTCCAGCCCCTGCTGCATCCGGTGTGCGCTCCTCGCCGTGCCGCGGCCCAGTTGGCGTATCCAGCGGTCGGCGTGCAGCCGGTGGAAGGCGACCTCCTTGGCCGCCCGCGCGCCGAAGGCGGCGAGCTCGGCGTCCGGGCAGCCGGCGAGGGCCTCGTAGTGGAGGGACGCGTAGTGGGTGTAGGCGAGTTGGCGGGCCATGGTCACCGCGAAGTCGCCGTTGGGCAGTTCCGTCAGCAGGGTGTTGGTGAACTCGCGTTCGCGGCGGGTGAAGGCGAGGTCGTCCTCGGTGCGGCCGGTGCCGTCGAGGCGTCCGGCGAGGGTGAGCAGGGTGCGGGCGTGGCCGACGAGGTCCAGAGCGATGTTGGACAGGGCCAGGTCTTCCTCGATCATGGGAGCACGCGTGATCCACTGGCACAGCCGCTGTCCCAGCACGAGGGCGTCGTCGCCCAGGCGCAGCAGATACGGGGCGAGGCCGGTGTCGACGGGGGCGTGCGCAGCGAGGGTCGGACGACCGGGTGCCATCACCCCGGGGGTGTCGCCGGGCGAGGCCGGTGCCGGACGGCCACCCGCCGCGGTGACCGCCCGCTCGTCACTGGTCGTGGTCACCTTGCGACCCCTCCTCGGTCAGCGGCGCGAAGTGCTCGGGATATCGGTACGGCTTGTGGTGGGCCCCCGCGAAGTACGGCTCCCGTTCGTCCGGGGAGGCCGCGTGCACAGCGTCCGAACGCACCACCCACAGCGACAGCGGGTCGCCGCGGCGCGTGTACAGATCGCGGGCGACCGCCAGCGCCGCGTCCGGGCCGACGGCGCGCACCGAGCCCACGTGCTGATGGGCCAGGCCGCGCCGGGCCCGCAGGAAGACCTCCCAGGACGCGGGCGCGCCCTCGTCGTTGCCGTTCATGCGCGCTCCTCCCGCGGGGTGACAGCCGCGTCGCGGCCGTCCGGTGCCTGTGTCGTGTCCACTCGGCCTTCCGGTGCCTGCGGCGCGTCCTCGCGGGCGGCGTACACGGCGGCCGCCTCCCGCACCCAGGCGCCGTCCTCGTGCGCGGCCCTGCGGTGGTCGATGCGCCGGCGCGCCCAGTGGGTGTCCTCGCCCAGGGCCGTGCGGTAGGTGTCCCAGTCGATCGGGGTGAAGTCGTAGTGGCCGCGTTCCTCGTTCCAGCGGATGGCCGGGTCGGGCAGCGTCAGTCCCAGGCGCTCCGCCTGCGGGACGCATTGGTCGACGAAACGCTGGCGCAGTTCGTCGTTGGTGTGGCGCTTGATGCCCCAGGCCATCGCGCGGCGCGAGACGGAGGCCCCGAGCGCGGCCGTCCGTGCGTCGGTCCCGCCCGCCTCGGTGTCGGGCGGGCCGAACATCAGCGCCACGGCCGGCAGCCACCAGCGGTCCACCGCGTCCTGCGCCATCGCCTTCTGGTCGGGCGTGCCCTCGCACAGCGCGCGCATCAGGTCGTACCCCTGGCGCACGTGGAAGGCCTCCTCCTGGCAGACGCGGCGCATCGCCCGCGCGTACGGCCCGTAGGAGGTGCGGCACAGGGGGGCTTGGTTGATGACGGCGGCACCGTCGGTCAGCCAGGCGATGGCGCCGGTGTCGGCCCAGGTCAGCGCCGGGTGGTTGAACGTGGCCGAGGCGCGCTGGAGGCCCCGGTGCAGGGCGTCGAGCAGGTCGGCGCGGTCCACGCCCAGGGTCTCGGCGGCGGAGTACAGGTACAGGCCGTGGCCGGCCTCGTCCTGGACCTTGGCGATGAGCACCGACTTGCGGTGCAGGGACGGGGCCCGGGTCAGCCAGGCGCCCTCGGGCTGCATGCCGATGATCTCGGAGTGGGCGTGCTGGGCGATCTGGCGGATCAGCATGCGGCGGTAGCCGTCGGGCATCCAGTCGCGCGGTTCGATCGTCTCGCCCCCGGCGATCAACGCGTCGAAGTGCGCGAGCAGCTCCTCCTGCCCGACGTCCTCGGTGACGGCCGTCCGCGCGCTCACCCGGCACCGCCCGTGTCAGCGAGGTTCGCCACGACGGCGGGGCGCACGGGGCGTCCTGCCGTGGACCGGACCCGTACCGGCTGCCTGGGCACGCGCATCACTCCCTGGTTCGTGGCCCGCCCGTGTCCCGCTGCGGCAGCAGCGGACGGACCGGGCGGAGCGGGTGTCTTCGTTCCGGTAAGGAGGCCGGGCGGGCGGCCCGGCTATCCCTGCCGCCCGCGGCTCGGGCGCGTGACAAAGCTCACGGGCCTGCCCGGGGAGTGCGAGCGACCACGGCCACCTCTTGAGGGGGTGACAGTCCAGGCCGCACGGCGGCCGGCATGCCGCGGCGAAAGGGGAAACCATGAGCACCATCAGGGAGTTGCTCGTCGAACTCACCGGCACCGTCGAGTACGCGGACGCGGTCGGCGACGACGTCGATCTCGCTGCCAGCGGCATCGACTCCGGGGACCTGGTGCGTCTGGTGCTGCTCGTCGAGCAGCGCCTGGGCGTGGAGATCACGGCCGAGGACATGGAGAAGCTGCACACGATCGCCGACTACGAGCGGTTCGTGGCCGAGCGTTCCGTCGCCGGCGCCGCCGGCGGTGCGTGATGTGGCTGACGCAGCTGCTGGAGCGCAACCGGCAGTGCTTCCCCCACCGGACCGCGCTCGTGGACGAGCGACGCAGCCTCACCTGGGCGGAGTTCCACGATCGCACGGTCGAACTCGCGCGAGGTCTCGCGGAGCTGGGCATCGAGCACGGTGACCGGGTCGCCGTCCTGTCCAAGGACCGCGTCGAGGTCCTGGAGAGCTACTTCGCGCTCGCCCGCCTGGGTGCGCTGTTCGTGCCGCTGAACCACAGCCTGGCCGAGCCCGAAGTCGTCGGCATCATCGAGCGCGTCGGCGCGGTGGCGGTGCTCGGCGAGTCGGAGCTGCTGGACCGCCATCCCCGGCTGCCGGAGTCGGTGCGCGTCCGGATGGCGCTGGACAAGCCCGCCTTCGCGGCGCTGGGCACCCTGGCGGGCGAGCGGGAGCTGCCCCGGGTGGCCGACACCGACCCGATCGCCGTGCTGCACACCTCGGCGACCACCGGACAGGCCAAGGGCGTCACCGTGGACAGCGGCTCGTTCCGGGCGATCGCCCTGGGCTGGCTGGTCATGGCCCGGCCCGACGACGACATCGTCATGGTCAACTGCTGCCCGCTGTACCACGGCAGCATGGTCGTCTCACTCACATACATGGCGGCCGGCGCCACCGTCGTGCTGATGCCCGGCTTCACCCCGCAGCGGGCACTGACCGCGGTGGAACGCCACCGTGCCACGCACATGTGGATGGTTCCGCAGATGCTGCGGTTCATGCTGCAGGCCAAGGCCTCGCGGCGCACCGACTTCTCCTCGCTGCGGGAGATCCTCTACGGCGCCGCGCCGATGCCGCTGGACGTGTACGCCGAAGCGGTGGAGCGGCTGGGCTGCGGCTTCCGGCAGGTCTACGGCATGACCGAGGTCGGCGGCCCCTTCGTCACCCTCGGTCCCGACGAGCACCCCGACCCGGGGGACGTCACCGCCCGCATTCCGTGCGGGCGGGTCGTGCCGGGCATGTCGGCCCGCGCCGTCGACCAGGACGGACGGGAGGTGCCGAGCGGCCAGATCGGCGAGATCGTGGTGCGCGGGCCCGGCGTCATGCAGGGCTACTGGAACGACCCACAGGCCACCCGCGAGATCACCCTCGACGGCTGGACGAAGACGGGTGACCTGGGGTTCGTCGACGGCGAGGGCCGCATCAGCCTGGTGGACCGGACCAAGGACCTCATCATCCGCGCGGGCCAGAACGTCTATCCGTCGGAGGTCGAACGCGCCCTGATGACCCACCCGGCGGTCCGTGACGCGGCGGTCGTCGGCATGCCCGACGAGGACTACGGCGAGGTGCCGCTGGCCTACGTCGCCCCGGAGCCGGGCACGGACGTGAGCGCGGCGGAGTTGCTGGGCCACCTCGCGCGGCTGCTCGCACCCTACAAGCGCCCGCGGCGCGTGGAGTTCATCGAGCAGGTGCCGCGCAACCCCGCCGGAAAGATCGTCAAGAAGCTGCTGCGGACGTGACGGCGGGCCGCGGGGCGTGGAGCGCAGCCTCATGACCGCGCCGGGCGGGTCCGCCCGCCGCTGCGGCGCGGACCTGGGCGGGCAGCGGGCGTGCGGCCGCGCCGCTCCCGGTGCCACCGCCGTGGAGCCGAACTCGCCTCACCGTGTTCGGGGCGCGCCTTCCGCCGCTGACGCGGGGGTCGTACCCGTGGAGGTGCCGGGAGCGGTCGCGTGCGTCGGCGCGCTGGCCCGGCTGCGTCCCCTGCTGGCCGCCGACGGGCTGGGCCTGGGGATCGCCCGTGTCGGGGAGCCGCGGTCGGGGCCGGCCGGCCCGGCGGAGGCGTCCGCGGCCGCGTCCATGGCGGCGAACCGACGCCGTGAGTTCCTGGCAGGGCGGCATGCCGCCCGCCGGGCCCTGCGCGCGGTGGGCGCGGACTGCGGCGAGATCCCCCGCGCAGGTCGGTTGCCGGTGTTCGCGCCCGGACGGACGGCGTCGATCTCGCACAGCGCCGGGATCGCCGTCGCCGTGGCCCGTGGCCCGGGGGAGGACGCCCCGGTCGGCTGCGATCTGGAGCTACGGCCGCTGCCGTACGGCGCGGCCCGGTTGGTGCTGCGCGCGGACGAGGAACGGCTGCTGGACACCGCTGCGGGACCGGAGGGCGCACCCTGGCCGCTGACGAACCTGTTCTCGGCCAAGGAGGCGGGGTGGAAGGCCCTGTACCTCGCGGTGGGCCAGGACACGGCCGCGTCGATGAGGACGCTGCGGGACTTGTGGGCCGCGCCGTGCGGCGACGGGTTCCGCATCGGTCTGCGCGCGGATCCGGCGTACGCCGTGCGGGTGCGCGCACTGACCCTCGACGCGGGCGTGTTCAGTTACGTCACGGGCTGGGCCGGCCCCGTGCCCCCGCCGGCCGACCGCATGCGCGGCGCCCACTCGGCCGACACGGCTGGTTGAGGCCTGCCACGTCCGGTGCGCGACATTGCTCGGCCCGCTCCCGTCGAAGCGGGCGGCGGGCAGCGCGATGTCCTCGCCCCGGTCGCCCGGGCCGAGCATGGTCGAGGTGTCGCCCCCGGTCGGGACGAGCGGGTCCGACGGCGACGGCACCGGGGCCGAGACGACGGGTGAGGGGGCTCAAGGCTGCGGGACATGGTCGCCATCGTGGGAACGGCGGGTCGCCCGCGCAGTGTCTGCACGGCAGGCCGACTGCGGACTCCGGGCGGGCGTCGACCAGAGCCGCCACGTTGCCCGCGGGGTGGCGGTCGTCACCGAGGAGCTGGTGGGCCGGCCGGTCTCGCCGGAGAGGGAGGTCCGTGACAGGCCCGGGTCGACGACCCCCTGTGTGATCACCCGGGTCACCTCGCACGCCTCACGGACGCCGGTGACGCGCGAGCTCCGCGGCCGCTTGTGCCGCACCCCGGGAAGCGCAGGTCCAGGTCGCCGTCGTAGCCGGTGGTGCCGCCGCGGACGACGACCATGCCGCTGTTGTCGCAGAGCCGGAGGGGCACGGGGATGGTCGCCGGTGCCCGAGTGCTCCAGCACGATGCGTGCCGCGGCGCTCGCCGAGCACACCCCGCAACCGCCGGCCGAAGGCTAGGGCGCCGCTCAGCCACTGGCTCATGGCCGCCTCGTCGGAGCTACCCGGCAGCCGGCCCCGGTGGTAGGGCTCACGCCGTTCGTCGAAACTCTCCGCGCCGAGCTCGGGACAGGGCTCACCGTGCTCCTGGCGCCCAGGACAGCTCGGCCGGCTGGGGGTGCGCATGCGGTCGTCGACGACCGCGAACTGCGCGAAGAGGCCGTGGTTCTCGGCGTGTCCCCACACCTGCCGGCAGGAGGAGAGGGCCGGGTCGGTGCCGAGGCGGATGTCCTCGGTGCCACCGGTCGGCCAGGACGAGAACCTCCTCGCCGGGGCCGATCCCGTGCACGTCCTGACCAACCCCCCGCACGATCCCGGACAGGTCCGAGCCGCCGATGTGCGCCCCGCCCGCGGTCGAGGGGCGGGGCGTCCACCACCTCGGTGCTCACGGCGGATGAGCGGGGCGTCTGTCCTGCGGTCGGGGGCGCTCGGGTGCCCGGGAACGACGCGCGGGCGCTGTGCGCGCGGGCGCTCGTGGCCGGGATCCGGCCACGAGCGCGGGCGGCCGCGGGCTCAGTCGCACAGGGCGCGCAGGGCCTTGGCGACCGTCTCGCCGATGCGGGCGATCGGCTCGGGTTCGGTCATCTCGTAGTGACCGCAGGGCACTTGGTGGTCGTGGAGGGTGCCGTCGACGTACGGGCGCCAGCTGTCGGCCTTGCCCGGCTGCACGGCGAGGTCACCGGAGAACTCCGTGACCGGCTCTCGGGCCGCGCTGAAGAACAGCACGTCGCCGCGGAAGCGGCCGGGGGCGAACTGCGGGGCGATGCGCAGGTTGTTGCGCATGACGGTGGCGATGGCGGCGGCCTCCGCGCGGGTGACGGGTGAACTGGCCGGATCGGCGGCCACGCGGGCGTCGATGCGGTCCAGGACCCCCTCCACCTCCGGCGCGGCCCCGGGTGCCTGGGGCAGGCCGGCGACCCGCGACAGAAGGGCGGCGACCTGCCGTTCGGCCGTCTCGGGGTCGTGGACGGTGCCGTGGGGCTGGGGGGCGTCGAGCATGGCGAGGAGTTCGACCCGTTCACCGGCCTCCTGCAGGGCACAGGCCATGGCGTGCGCCACGAACCCTCCGTAGGACCAGCCCAGCAGCCGGTAGGGGCCCTGCGGCTGCACCTCGCGCACCAGGCTGAGGTAGGCGCCGACCATGGAGGCGGCGTCGGGCGCGGGCGGCCGGGTGCCGTCCAGGCCGAGGGCCTGGATGCCGTGGACGGGCTGGTCGCCGCCCAGGTGGGGCAGCAGGCCCGTGTAGCGCCAGGACACCCCCGCCCCGGGGTGGAGGCAGAACAGCGGGGTGGCGGTGCCCTCCGCGCGCAACGGCAGCAGCGGGCCCAGCGCGGTGACGGGTGCGGCGTCCGGCCCGCTGCCGGCCGCTTCCCCGGCGAGGAGGCCGGCGACCGTGGGAGCGGCCAGCAGCTTCGCCGCGGGAACGTCGAGGACACCCGCCTGGCGCAGCCGGCCCGCCAGCAGCACGGCACGCATCGAGTCGCCGCCCAGGTCGAAGAAGTTGTCGTGCACGCCGATGCCGCCGATGCCGAGTGTCTCCTCCCACAGCCGGGTGACCGCCTCTTCGCGTGTGGTGCGCGGCGGCACGTGCCGCGTGGTCACCCGGGGGCGCGGGGCGAGGGCGCTGTCGGCCGGCGCCGCGGCCGGGGCGCCAGCCGGGGCGCCGGCCGTGCGGGCGCCGGGGGCGTCGATCCAGTGGCGGTGGCGTTCGAAGGCGTACGGAGGCAGCGGCACCCGGTGGGGGGTGCCCGGCACCGGCGGGAGGGCGGTGTCCACGCCCGCGCTCCACAGCCGGCCCAGGGCCTCGGCCAGGACGAAGCCGTCGGCCGCCTGCGCCTTGGCGTGCCGCATGGTGGTCACCGTCACCGGTGCCTCGTCGGCGAGGCGGTTGACGGCCAGCCTGGTCAGCGTGTCCCCGGGGCCGATCTCCACGAGGACCGGGTGCAGGCGCTCCCACAGGGCGGCGATGCCGTCGGCGAAGCGCACGGTGTGCCGGGTGTGGTCGAGCCAGTGCTGTACGGAGGTGGCCTGGGCGTCGGTCGCCCAGGTGCCGGTGACGTTGGTGACGTAGGGGATGCGCGGCGGGCGCAGTGTGACCTGTCGCAGATGGCTCTCGAAGGCAGAAAGGACGGAATCCAGGACGTGAGAGTGGGCCGCGACGGGAATGCGCAGGCGGCGGAAGGGGATCTCCCGGCGGGTGAGGTCGGCCTCGAAGCGTGCGACGGCGTCGAGGTGTCCCGCGACGGTGCACGCGGTGGGGCCGTTGACAGCGGTCAGGGACAACTGCTCGCCGAGCAGCGGCAGGATCTCCTCCACCGGTGCGGCGACGCCGGTGGTGGCCCCGCCCGCAGAGCTGATCAGCCGGACCCGCTCGGTGACCAGCGGCAGCATCTCCTCCAGGTCGATCACCCCGGCCAGGCAGGCCGCCGTGTACTCGCCCAGCGAGTGGCCGATGAGGGCGTCCGGGCGCACGCCCGCCTCCATCAGTGTGCGGGCCAGCGCGTACTCGGTCACCACCAGGCCGAGGAGGGCGTCGGTGTCGTCGGCCGTCCGGCGCCCGACCAGCGTGCTGCGCAGGTCTCCGCCGAGGGCGGGCCGCAGGATGCGCGCGCACTCGTCGACGGTGTCGCGGTAGACGGCGTGCTCCTGGTACAGCTCCGCCCCCATGCCGGGGTACTGGGTGCCGCCGCCCGGCAGCAGGAACGCCACCCGGGCCGGGTCGTCACCCACCGGCGGGGTGTCGGGTGCGGCGGCGCGCAGGGCGTCCACGGCTTCCTCGCGGGAGGACGCCGTGACGGTGAGGCGGTGGCGCGACGCGGGCCGGTCGGCGCGCAGGGAGTGCGCGATGTCGTCCAGGCGCAGGTCGGGACGGCGCTCGAGGTGCCGGGCGAGGGCGTCGGCCTGGCCGCGCAGCGCGCCGGCGGTGCGTGCCGAGACCGGCAGCACCAGACGGCGGCCGTCCTCGGGCGGGCGGGGCGCGGCGGGGGGGACGGGCGGGGCCTCCTCCAGGATGACGTGGGCGTTGGTGCCGCCGATGCCGAAGGCGGAGACGGCGGCCCGGCGCGGGTGGTCATGCTCGGGCCAGTCCTCCAGGGTGGTGGGCACCCGGAAGGGACCGGCGGCGAAGTCGATGTGCGGGTTGGGCCGGTCGAAGTGCAGGCTCGGGGGGATCTGCCGGTGCTCCAGGGCCAGTACGGCCTTGATGAGCCCGGCGATGCCGGCGGCCGCGCCCAGGTGGCCGATGTTGGTCTTGACCGAACCCAGGGCGCAGAAGCCCCGCCGGCCGGTGCTGTGCCGGAAGGCCTCGGTGAGCGCTGCGACCTCGATCGGATCGCCGAGCTTGGTGGCGGTGCCGTGCGCCTCGACCAGGCCGATGGTGTGCGCGTCGACCATGGCCTGGGCCTGGGCGGCGAGGATGACCTCGGTCTGTCCGGCGGCGCTGGGCGCGCTGAAGCCGACTTTCCGGTGCCCGTCGTTGTTGACGGCGCTGCCGCGGATGACGGCGCGGATGCGGTCGCCGTCGGCGAGGGCGTCCTCCAGACGCTTGAGGACGACGGCGCCCACGCCGTCGCCGGAGGAGGTGCCGGCGGCGTCGGCGGCGAAGGCACGGCAGTGGCCGTCGGGGGAGAAGGGCCCGTCGGGCACGTGCCGGTAGCCCAGGACGGCGGAGGGGTTGAGGGACACCGCGGCCGCCAGGGCGGTGTCGCAGCGGTGGTCCAGCAGGTCCTGGCAGGCCGTGTGCACGGCGACCAGTGCGGTGGAACAGGCCGTCTGCAGCGACATGCTGGGGCCGGTCAGGCCCAGTTCGTAGGAGACGCGCGTGGCGAGCGTGCCCAGGGAGTTGGCGGTGGCCGCGTGCATGAGGGCGACCGAGCCGGGCTGCCCGGCGAAGCGCGGGTGGACGTGGGCGGGGTAGTAGCGGCTGTCGCCGCTGCCCGCGTACACGCCGAACGTCCCGGTCGTACGGCCTTCCCCCAGGCAGCCGGCGTCCTCCAGGGCGTGGTAGGCCGTCTCCAGCAGCAACCGCTGCTGCGGGTCGACGACCGCCGCCTCGGCGGGGCTGTAGCCGAAGAAGCCGGAGTCGAAGCGGTCCATGCCCTCCACGACGGACGCCATGCGCACCAGCGAGGGGTCGCCGAGGTCGCGCGGGTCGCCGCCCGCGGCGAGGAACTCCTCGTCGCTGACGGGGCGTACGGACTCCCGGCCGGCCGCCAGGTTGTCCCAGAAGGCGTCCAGGTCGTCGGCGCCGGGGAAGCGGCCCGCCATACCGATCACGGCGACGGCGGGGGCGTCTTCGTCGTGCGCTGCGGGGAGATCATGCATGGCCGCGGTCCTTTCCGTGCCGTGCGGTGCGGCGGGCACGGGCCGCACGCTGCCGTTGTGCTTGTTCCTTCGCGCGCTCCAGGCCGCCGGGCGCCGGCTCGGCGGGCCGTCGTCCGGCGGCGCCGGCTGCCTGACCGGCGCCGGCTGCCGGAGCCGGTGACGACTTCGCGGCGGCCGGGCCGGTGCGGGCCGCCAGGTGGCGGGCCAGGTCACGCACGGTCGGGTGGGCGAACAGTTCCACGACCGACAGGTCCGCGTCGAAGGCCCTGTTGACGGCGCTCTGGGCGGTGACGAGCAGCAGCGAGTTGCCGCCCAGGTCGAAGAAGTTCTCCTCCCGTCCCACCCGGTCGCGGCCCAGCACACCGCACCACACCTCGGCGAGCCTGCTCTCCAACCGCCGCATGTCCTCGTCCGGGCCGCTCGCGTCCCGGCGCTCGGTGGCGCCGGCCGAACGCAGCACCCAGTCGTCGCCCAGGCCCGCCGCGTGGGCGGCGTCGGTGGCCTCGCGGTACAGGGCGCCGAGGTCGGTGCCGTCCGCCAGGCCGACGCGCGCTGCCGGGCGGCGTACCTGGCGGACGGGGGCCACCACGTGACTGCGCACCCAGGGGGCGGTGCGGTCGGCACCGATGAGCAGGTGCGGTTCGTCCAGCGTGCGGGCGAGGTCGAGGGAGCGCAGCGCGGCGGGGGCGTCCAGCAGCCGGTAGCCGCGGGCCTCGGTGAGCGCGGTGAGCCGGTAGCCGCGGCTCACGCCCTGCTCACGCCACATGCTCCAGGCCAGGGACTGCGCGGGCAGACCGAGGTGGCGGCGGTGCAGGGCGAGGGCGTCGAGGTAGGCGTTGGCGGCCGCGTAGGCGGCGTTCATGGCACCGCCGAAGTAGCCGTTCACCGAGGAGAAGGTGACGAAGGAGGCGACCGGGTGGTCGGCGGTCAGCCGGTGCAGCGTCCACGCGCCGTGCACCTTCGCCGCCACCGCCTGCTGCCAGGTGTCGGTGTCCAGCTCGCCCACCGGGCGTTCGACGAGCGCCCCGGCCAGGTGGAGTACCGAGGTCAGGGGTGCCTCCCACGCCTGGGCGGCCGCGTCCACCGCGGCGCGCACCTGACGTTCGTCGGTGACGTCGGCGCACGCGTAGCGGACTTCGCCCAGCTCGCTCAGCCGTCGCAGCACCTCCCCGCGGGACGGCCCGGTCGCCCGGGTGCCCAGCGCGGTGTGCGGGGTGCGGCCCAGGATCAGCAGACGGGTGCCGGGCGTGCGCAGCAGATGGGCCGCGACCTCGCTGCCGACGCCGCCCAGCCCACCGGTGAGCAGCGTGAAGCCGTCGTCGGGGTGCTGCCGGGTGCGCGCGGGGGTGTCGGGCAGCGGGGTGAGGCGGCGTACGTAGCGGTGCCCGCCGCGGTAGGCGACCTCGGCGCCGTCGGTGGCGGCCCCCGCCTCGGCCAGCAGCAGCGGCAGCCGGTCCTCGCGGTCGTCCGGCGGGAGGTCGAGGTGTGTGCCGCGCAGCCGGCCGAGCTCCTCGCCGAGCGACTTGAGCAGGGCGCCCGCCATGGCGTGCCCCGGGCGGGGCCGGTCCTCGGCGCGCACGCCCTGGGCGCCCGCCGTCACGTACACCAGGTCCACGGTGTGCTGCCGGCCGGGCCGGGCGGCGAGGGCACGGGCGAGGGCCAGCAGGGACAGTACGCCCGTCTCCCCGTGCACTGTCGTGCGCGTGTCGTCCTCCGGAGCCAGGCCGCCGAGGTGCAGGACAGCGTCGACCGGTCGCTGGTCGCTCTCCAACTGCTCCAGCAGGGCGACCAGTTCCCTCTCCTCGGCGGTCCGCAGCCGGTACCGGGCGGCGTCGAGCCGGGCGTACGAGGCCGCGTCGGTGGCCACGGTGCACCGCTCGCCGGCGGAGCGCAGCGCGTCGGCGACCCGCCCGGCGAGCCGCTGGGTGTCCGGGTCGCCGCCCGTGACCACGAGGGTGTGCCGGCCGGGTGCCGTCTCGCGGGGCGCCGCGGAGTGCTGCGCGCGCTGCCACACCGGGCGCAGGAACCAGTCGGGCACGGTGGCGGCGGTGCCCAGCAGCAACTGGGCGGCCCGCACCTCCTCGTCGAAGGCTCCTGCCTCGAAGCTCTTGCGCAGCCTGGTGCGCTGGATCTTGCCGATCTCCGTCTTGGGGATCGCGTCCTGGGGGACGGGAATGAGAAAGGCGGGGCTGACGCCCGTCTCCCGCGTCACCTTGCCGGCGATCTCCCGCAGGGCGGCGGCCGTGTCCCCCGCGGCGGCGGGGGAGAGGTGGAAGAACAGGGCCAGTTCGTCGGTGGACGCCGAGGGGTCGGAGCGCACCGCGACCGCGGCGGTGAAACTGCGCTCCACGTGCGGCAGTTCCTCGACGCAGGCCTCGATCTCGTGGCTGTAGTGGTTGACGCCGTTGACGATGATCACGTCCTTGGCGCGGCCGGTGATGTACAGCTCGCCCTCGCGCAGGAACGCCAGGTCGCCGGTGTCGAACCAGCCGTCCTCGGTGAACGCCTCGGCGTTGGCACCCGGGTTGTCGTGGTAACCGCCGGTCACGGAGGTGCCGCGGACCTGCAGGCGGCCGGCGTCGCCCTCGGCGAGCACTGTGCCGGCGTCGTCGACGACGCGCATGGCGAAGCCGGGGTAGGGGCGGCCGCAGCTGACGAAGGTCCCCTCGCTGCCGTCGGGTTCCCCGGGCAGCACGGCGTCGGTGACCACCGAACAGGTCTCGGACATGCCCCAGCCGGGGTGCATCACGTCCTGCGGCAGGCCGAAGGGCTCGAGCGTGTGCAGGAAGCGGCGGGCCGCGGCGGCCACGACGACCTCGCCGGCGTTCATCACCAGCCGCATCGGCGACAGGTCCCAGGTGCGGCCGGCGAAGCGGTCGGACTGTTCGGCGAGCAGCCCGAAGGCGAAGTTGGGCGCCCAGGTGACGGTGACCCGGTGGCGGTCGGCGAGGTCCATCCAGCGCAGCGGATCCTGCAGGATCCAGGAGGTGGGCGCGTGGATCTGGCGGCAGCCCAGGTAGACGTCCCGCAGATGGAACATCACCACGCCGGTGACGTGGTCGAGCGGGATCCAGTTCAAGGAGACGTCCGCGGCGCCGAGCGTGTTCAGCTGCTCGGTGGCGGCCGAGCGGGTCAGCACGTTGCGGTGGGTGAGCCGCACCGCCTTGGGCAGGCCGGTGCTGCCGGACGTCATCAGCATCAGGACGAGGTCGTCGGGCCGGGCCTCGTGCCAGTCGCGGTCCTCGGGGGCCTCACGCAGCTCATCGGCCGTGGCCAGCCGCAGCGCGGGCCAGTTCTGGCGGGCGGCCAGCTCACGCAGGCCGGCCTCACGGTCGGCGGAGCACACGATCCAGGGCCGGCCGAGCATGCGCCAGATGCCCTCCAGCTTGGTCTGCGCCGCCGAGGGCGTGCCGTAGGAGGCGGGGACGGTCAGCGGGACGGCGACGAAGCCGCCCAGGATGCAGCCCCACAGCACGGCCAGGAAGTCCTCGGTGGCGTCGCACTGGAGGATGACCTGGTCACCGGGGCGCAGTCCGGCCCTGCGCAGCCCGGCCAGGACCCGGGAGGCCTCGGGAACGAGGGAGGCGTAGCTGCGCCGGTGCTCGCTGCCGTCGGCGTGGACGTGGACGATGTCGCCCTGCGCCCGCTCGGCGGCGCGTCGCAGGGCCTGCGCCCAGCTGGGGACGGACGGCTCCGTGAGCGCGGGACCTTCGCTGAGCGCCGGGACGCAGGACGACGCTCGGGCCCCGTCGGCGCTGGTCGCTGGCGCGGGAGTCGCGGTGCGGCCGGGCAGGCCGGCGTGGCGTCGGCCCAGTTCCTCGGGGGCGTCCTCCACCGTCACCTCGGCGGTGGTCACCCCGGGCAGGCGGGCCAGACGGTCGCCCCAGGCGACTGCCGCGGCGCGGTCGACGGCGGGCAGGGCCCCGAGGGCACCGGTGTCGAGCGTGCCGTCCGCACCGAACGGCAGGGCGTTGACGGCCGTGACACGGATGCCGTCGTGGCCCGCGCGTCGCAGTACCTCCTCGACGCGTTCCGCCGCGTCCGCGCGCCCCGGTACCACGTACAGCCGCGGCGCTCGGCCGTCGGGGCCGGGCAGGGCGCGGGCGTCGCGGATGCCGGGCACGGACAGCGCCGCCGCCTCCACCTCCGTGACCGCGGGCGTGGACGGGGCGGAGGCGCGCTCGGGGATCGCGGGCAGCTGCCCGACGCGGAGAGCGGGATCGGCGCTCACCGCCCGCAGGACGTCGTGCAGGGCACGGGCGAACGCCTCGGCGGTGGACGCGTCGTACAGGTCGCCGGCGTACTCGACGTGCAGGGCGAGGCCGTCGGGGGCGCCCTCGCGGGAGTACCGCTCCAGGACGTCCACGAAGAGGTCGAACTTGGCGGTGCCGTTGGCGGTCGGCCGCAACGGCGCCCGCCACCCGTCGAGTTCGAGGACGGCCGGTTCGTTGTTCTGCAGGGCCAGCATCACCTGGAACAGCGGGTGCCGGCCGACGCGCCGGGGCGGGTTGAGCTCGTCAACCAGCCGGTCGAAGGGCAGGTCCTGGTGGTCCAGGGCGGCCAGGTCGGCGGTGCGCAACCGGGCGAGCAGCTCGCGGAAGGCAGGGTCGCCGGAGGTGTCGGCGCGCAGCACCAGAGTATTGGTGAGCAGCCCGATCAGGTGGTCGAGGGCGGGCTCCGTGCGGCCCGCGACCGGGGTGCCGAGGACGATGTCCTCGCCCGCGCCGCAGCGGGTGAGCAGGGCGCTGACGGCGGCGTGCAGCACCATGAACAGGCTCGCGCCCTCACGGTCGGCCAGGGAGAGCAGGTCGCGGTGGAGGGCGGCGTCCACGACCGTCTCGACGTGTGCGCCGGTGCCGCGCGGCGCGTCGGGACGCGGCCGGTCGCCGGGCAGGGTGCACTCCTCGGGCAGACCTGCCAGCGCCGTGCGCCAGTGGGCGGTCAGCCGCTCCGAGCGGCCCGTGCCGTCCGGAGCGGGCGCGAGCAGAGCGCGCTGCCACAGGGCGTAGTCGGCGTACTGCACCGGCAGCGGCGTCCAGTCGGGTGCACGGCCGGCACGGCGGGCCGCGTAGGCGGCGCTCAGGTCCTCGGCGAAGGGCCGCAGGGACCAGCCGTCGGCCGCGCTGTGGTGCAGCAGGAGCACCAGCGTGCGGTCGGCGGCCGGGCCCAACAGCCAGGCGGCCAGAGGCCCTTCCTCGCTCAGGTCGAAGTGGTGGCGCACGGCCGCGCGGGCGTGGGCGGCGCTCTCCGCGGCGGGGCAGTCGATGCGGCGCAGAGGCGGGCGCAGCGCGCCGGGCGGCAGGATGCGCTGGTGGGGTGCGCCGTCGTGCGCGGCGAACACCGTCCGCAGGCTCTCGTGGCGGTCGGCCAGGTCGCCGAGGGCGGCTTCCAGGGCGTCGACGTCGAGGTCGGCGGGCGGCCTCACCACGAGCGGGATGTTGTACGTGGCGGCCCGGTCGTCGAGGCGATCGAGGAACCACATGCGCTCCTGCGCGAAGGACAGCGGCACGCGGTCGGGGCGGACGGCGGCGCCCAGGACGGGCCGCGGCAGGGCGTCGACGCAGTGGTCGGTCAGCCGGGCGGCGACGGCGGCGGGAGTCGGTGCCTCGAACAGGGCGGTGATGGGGATCTCCGCGCCGATGTCGTGCCGCAGCCGGGCCAGCAGGCGGGTGGCGAGCAGGGAGTCGCCGCCGAGGTCGAAGAAGTTCACGTCGATGCCCACGGTGCCGCGGGGCAGCTTCAGCACGTCCTCGAACAGCGTGCACACCAGGGCCTGGTGCGGGGTCTCGGGACGCGTGCCCGACGCCGCGGCGGTGAAGTCCGGTGCGGGCAGGGCCCGTACGTCGAGCTTGCCGTTGGCGGTCAGCGGCAGGGCGTCGACGGCGACGCAGGCGGCCGGGACCATGTGCTCGGGCAGGTGGGCGGCGGCGTGGGTGCGCAGCTCGGCGGGGTCGGCGGGCGCCTCGCCGGCGGTGAGGACGTAGGCGACGAGCTGCCGGGCGCCGTTGTCGGCCCGGCGGGCGACGACGGCGGCCCGGGCCACGCGGGGGTGGGCGGCGAGGACGGCCTCGATCTCGCCCGGCTCGACACGGAAGCCGCGGATCTGCACCTGGGCGTCGGCGCGGCCGAGGTAGTCGAGGGTTCCGTCCGGGCGGAGCCGTGCCAGGTCGCCGGAGCGGTACATGCGGGTGCCGGGCGGGCCGAAGGGGTCGTCGAGGAAACGCCGGGCGGTCAGTTCGGGCCGGTCCAGGTAGCCGGCGGCCACGCCGGCTCCGGAGACGTACATCTCGCCGCTCGCTCCGGGCGGCACCGGGCGCCCCTCGGCGTCGAGGAGGTGGACGCGCAGGTCGGACAGGGGCCGGCCGATGACACTGCCGCGGCGCGGGTCGTCCAGGTCGGCCCGGGTGAGGCGGTGGTGGGTGACGTGCACGGTGGTCTCGGTGATGCCGTACATGTTCACCAGCGCCGGGCGGTCGAGGCCGTGGCGGTCGGCCCAGGGGCGCAGTCGGGCCGGGCGGAGGGCCTCCCCGCCGAAGACGACGTAGCGCAGTGCCCCGCTGCCACCGTCGCGTTCGAGGTCGGCGTCCATCAGCTGCTCGAACGCGGACGGCGTCTGGTTCAGGACGGTCACGCTCTCACGGTGCAGCAGTTCCAGGAGGTCCCGGGGCGAGCGGCTGACGGCGTGGGGAACGACGACGACCCGGCCGCCGTGCAGCAGGGCACCCCACATCTCCCAGACGGAGAAGTCGAAGGCGTAGGAGTGGAACAGCGTCCACACGTCGTCCGGGCCGAAGTCGAAGTGCTGCGCGGCTGCGGCGAACAGGCGCACGACGTTGGCGTGCGGCACCGGCACACCCTTGGGGCGGCCGGTGGAGCCGGAGGTGTGGATGATGTACGCGGTGTCGGCGGGGCTCGTCGGCGCGTGCCGGTCGGCGTCGGTCAGATCCTCGGCGGGGCGGCGGGCGAGGTCCGCCGTGATCCGCGGGTCGTCCAGGAGGACGGCCGGGAGCGACTCGCCGGCGAGGTGGGCGTGGGCACGCTCGGTGACCAGGGCGACCGGGGCCGCGTCCTCGACGACCAGCCGCAGCCGCTCGGCAGGGTGGCCGGGGTCCAGGGGAAGGTAGGCCGCACCGGTCTTGAGGACGGCGAGCAGGGCAGGCAGCAGCCGCACTCCGCGTTCCAGGGCCAGGGCCACCACCTTGCCCGGGCCCGCGCCGCGCTCGGTCAGCAGCCGGGCCAGACGGTTGGCCTCGGCGTTGAGCCCGGCGTAGGTGAGGTGGACCTCGCCGCAGGTCACGGCGGTCCGGTCGGGGACGGTGGCTGCCTGCCCTTCGAACAGCTCCGTGAGGGTGTGCTCCACCGGATACGTGTGGGCCGGTGTGTCGCGGGGGTGCTCACCCGGCAGCAGGACGTCCAGCTCCACCAGCGCGGTCGTCGGCGCGGCCTCGGTCAGCCGGCGCAGGACGGTGACGAACCGTTCGCGGTGCAGGGCGAGTTCGTCCTCCTCGTACAGTGCGGGGTTGGCGTCGAAGGCCAGCCACAGTCCGCCGGCGTCGGCGCCGGGCCGCACCGATATCTGCAGGTCCTCCACGGCTCCGCCGGAGAGGTGGTGCCAGGTGGTGGGGTGGCCGCCGAAGACGGGTGACTCGTCGAAGGGGACGATGTTCAGCACGGGTCCGTACAGCCGGCGGCCGGTGCCCAGCAGTCCCAGGTCGCGGCGCAGGTACTCACCCCGGTAGGCCTGGTGGCGGCGCAGGGCGCGCAGTTCCCCGGCGACGTCCTGGGCGAGCCGGGCGAGCGGTGTCCGGGGCGCGGTGGCCACCCGCAGGGGCAGGATGTCGGAGGCGGTGCCCGGGGTGCGCAGCGCGGCACTGCCCAGACGGCTCATCGTGGCCAGGCCCAGCACCAGGTCCTGGCTGCCGGTCATGCGGTGCAGGTACACGGCGGTGGCCGTGGCCAGCAGGTCGGTGCGGGTGACGCCCAGGCGGGAGGCCGCCTGGTCGAGGGCTTCCACCTCGGACGGCGTCAGCTCGGCGGTGCTGCGCAGGAACGGAGTGGTGGGGCCGGCCGTGCGGGAGGTGAGCCGCGCGGGTTCGGGCAGTGCGGCCAGCCGGTCGGCCCAGTGGGCGCGGTCACGGCTGTGGCGTTCGCCGGCGAGGTACGCGGCCTCCTCCTCCTGCAGCCGGCTCACCGGTGCGAAGCCGGCGGGGTCCGGCTCGCGCCCCGCGGCGAGCGCGTTGTAGGTCTCGGCCAGGCGTCGTCCCAGGAGCTTGTAGCTGTAGCCGTCGAGCAGGATGTGATGCGCTCTCAGCAGCCAGATGAACCGGTCGGGCGCCAGCGTCAGCAGGGCGTGGGAGAACAGCGGGCCCTTCTCCAGGTCGACCGGGGCCGCGAGGTCCGCGCGGATCCAGTTCCAGGCGGCCGTGTGGGGGGCGTCGGCGTCGCTGACGTCGACGTGGTGCAGGGGCCAGTCGTCCGGGTCCGTCGCGCGATGGCAGCGGGGGCCGTCCTCGGTGTCGGAGAAACGCAGGGCGAAGGTGTCCGCCTCGGCGACCGTGCGGCGCAGCGCGGTCTCGAACAATGCGGTGTCGAGCGGCCCGTGGATCTCCACCGCTTCACCGGTGTTGTACGCGGCGCTGTCCGACGCGAGCCGTCCGGCGTACCAGAGACCCTCCTGGGCCCCGGACAGCGGACGCCGCTCGTCCTGCTGGAGTGACATAGCACAACCCTCACGTGGCAAGCCGTAATGTCCCGGCCGGCGATGGCACGACCGGATCGGACGGGTGCGGCCACCGCTCCGTGCCGTCCGCGCGTGTGTCTACGCGCCGGGCCGGCCGGCGGAGCGGAAAAAAATGGGGGAGGTCGCACGTCGGGAGCGGGGTGCATGTGTCACCCCGGCCCCCGTTCTACGGAAGATCACGGTGCGCCACCGCGGTCGGCGCGGTCAAGGCGGCTTCGACCCATGAGCGGCAATCCAGGGAATTCCCCAGAGAACTCGGAGCGAGGGAGTGCGCGGGCCCGGGCAATCTCTAGGGAAATCACGCGACTTCCCTTTCCGAGGGCCTCTCGGGTGGATTCGGCCACGGCGCGCGGTGCACTCTCGCAGCGAATCCCCGAAGCCCGCGGCCACAGGCCGGTGCCGCCGCCGGGCCCCCGTTCGACGATCGAGAAGAGGGTTGCCGTCATGCACCGTGCGCTGTGTCCGGTCGAGACGCTCTACGTGGGCCAGCGAAGCAGGGCCGTGCTGTCCTGCACCCTGCGCGGACGTGTCGACGTCGAGGCGCTGACCGCCGCGTTCCATGCCGTGACGCAGGCCAGCCCGACCCTGCGCTCCCGCATCGTGGCGGACGGCGCCGGCCACGCGCTGGGCCTGCTCGACGAGGCCGAGCGGCCTCGGCTGGAGACACGCGCCGGAGAGTTGGCCGAGGCCTACGCGACGGAACTGAACAGGCCCCTCCCGGTGGGCGGCCCGCTGTCGCGCGCGGTCCTCGTCAGCGCACCGGGCGGCGAGGACCACCTGTTCGTCCTGGTGGTGGACCACACGGTGACCGACGGCCACAGCAGCATCACGCTGCACAACACACTGTGGGACCACTACCGGTCGCTCGTCATCGGCGAGCAGCCGCAGGCCGTTCGATCCGACGTCCCGGACGCCCCGGACTGGCCCGAGCCCGTCAGTGCGCTGCTGCCGCCGGCCGACGAGGCGGACACCGCCGCTCATCTCGACGCCCGCATCGAGCAGACGAAGCGGCACCCGGTCGAGCTGGTGCCCTACGACGCGGCAACCACCCCGGACCCGGCGCCGGCCGCCGGGGCGGGGGAGGGGCGCATCGAGGTGTGCCGGCTGACCCTGGACACCGAACACACCACACGCCTGCGCGAGAGGGCACGACAGGCCGACGTGTCCGTCCACGCGCTCATCGCCGCGGCCCTGCTGACCACGGCCCGACGGCGTCTCGCGGGTGAGGGTCCCCGCACCCTCGGCTGCCTGTCCCCTGTCGACCTGCGCTCCCGGCTGACGCCGGCGTTGCCGGCGTCCGTCATGGTGCCGGCGGTCACCACGCATCTGCAGACCCTGGAGGTGGCTGCGGCCTCCGACCCGCTGGGGCTGGCGCGTACCGTCCACGCCCGGGTGAACGACTTCATCTCCAGTGGCGGCCACTTCCACGAGATGCGCATCACCCCGGAGATCGCCCGCAACCCCGCGCTCCAGCTGGCCACTGTGATCGTCACCAACATGGGCGTCGTCCCGGGACCCCGCCTGCCCGGCGACCTGCGCGTGGTCGACGTCCGCCTGGTGCCCGGCCGCGAGCACTACTTCCCGCAGGCCGGCCGCAGCCCCGTCATGGCGTGCGTGGTCTCCTTCGAAGGCCGCTTGTCCATCGAGTTCCCGCACTACACCGCCTGCTTCAGCCCGTCCTTCATGCGGGCCTTCCGCGACGAGGTGCTCGACGGCCTCCTCGCCTTCGCGTCCGCGGCTCAGCGCGAGCCCGTCACCGCCGACGCGGGCTGAACGCCGCCCACACTCCCGCATCAGGCCCGGTTGCCGTAAGGAGTCGTCCTGCGATGTCCACCGTCAGCGAACTCGCCTCCCCCCTGACGCTGTTGCCGCGCGCCCAGTCGGGCGACGAGCACGCCATGAACCACCTGCTGAACCACATCACGCCCTATGTCACCCGGATCTGCCGATCGATCACCCGCGACGACGCGGCCGACGCCACCCAGGAGGCGCTGCTGGCCATCTACCGCGGGCTGAGCCAGCTGCGCGAACCGGAAGCCCTCTACGGGTGGGTGCGCGCGGTGACGGTCCGCGAGGCCGTGCGCACCGCCAAACGCTTCGGCGAGGAACAGACCTGCGGGCAGGTCGAGTCGCGGCAGCAGACGAACCCGCTGGACGCGGTGCACATCAGCGATGTGCTCGAGCGTCTGTCACGGGCGCACCGGCAGGTCCTGACGCTGCGCGCCTACGGTCTGAGCGAGGAGGAGATGGCGGAGGTGCTCGAGCTGCCCCTGGGCACAGTGCGTTCCCGCCTCTTCCGCGCCCGCCGCCGCTTCCAGGAGGCGTGGCAGCCCTCGGCGGCGTGAGCCGAGGGGCGGGACGACTTCCGGGAGCCGGGGGAGGGCCGTGACGCCTGCCCCCGGAGGCGGCCGGGCCGCGCCCCCCGGCCGCCCCCAGATCGTCGTATGCCGTCGTGGCGCCGCCTCGAAGTGCGTCAGGCCGAGGGTCGGGGCGCAGCCCTGAGGCGACGGAGGACGAGGGCTGGGGCGCCGCACTGAGGTGGCGCAGGACGAGGGCTGGGGCGCCGCCTTGAGGTGGCCGTGCCACGAGGGCCGTGGCGTTCCCGACACCACGGCCCTCGTCCCGGGCTGCTTCTGCGCCTACGGCTTGACGCGGTCCGGCCGTACGCGTGGCGGCCACTGGCCGGTGACGAACATACCCAGCGCATGCATACGGGAGACCAGCGCGGGCCGGTTGGGGGTGTCGAACCTCCGCAGCATCTGACCGATGCGGTATTCGATGCCCTGGCGGCTCAAGTACAGCCGGGAGGCCAGTTGCACCGTTGACTCGCCACGTGCCACGCCCTCCAGCACCTGCGCGTCGAGCGCGCTGAGTACAGGTCTGTCACCGGCCGCCGGTGGGGTGTCCTGCTGGGGTCTGTGTACGGGGGCGAGGCTGCGGAGAAGGACGACGATCCCGGACGTCTCACCGGACAGGCCGTGCACGGCGACGCCGGTGATGTCCGCGTGGAAGAGTCCGCCGGCACCGTCCCTGCCCATGACTCTCTCGGTGAATCGGGGCCGGTGGCCGGAGGAAAGGGCGAGGAACTGTTTTCGCAGGTCATCGGATGCGGCGGGCGCGGGCGGTTGCAGGAGGTCGAGGAGGCGGCACCCGCGTATCTCCTCCGCGCTGAGGCCGAATTGCCGGGCGAACTCCGGCTCTGCGGCCGTGATGACGAGGTCGTCCGTGAAGGTGCGGGCCGTGCAGACGGCCCGCGACGCCGGAGTGGGGCGTGCGCTGTTCGTGAGGGGGTCGCTGCGAGTGGGAGGAGCCGGGTGTGCGGCGGGGTGGTGCTTGCGGGGCGAAGCGTCGGGGAAACTCGTGGTCGCCACGGACGTACCGTCCTTTTGCTGCGCAGGGGGAGAGGAGGGTAGGGGTGCGGGACGGACCGGCGCGTCGGTACCAGGGGTGTCGGCGAGCGTCCGGCGCACAGGCGTGCCACCTCGTCGGCGGCTGCGGCCCGTTGTTCCGCGTGATGGTGGGCGGATGGGTGTGTGCGGGGCTTCCGGAACGGCTCGTCAAGGGGAGCGCATGCACTCGACAGGGGTCGGGCGACAGCCGGATAACGTTGTCACGGCCACTCGATCTCGCCGCTCGGTGCAGAGAGCGGACTGAAAGGGAAAGGGCCCGCGGTGCCCGTACGGCTCCAGCTCGGAGCGCTCTCAGGGCGACCCGCCGTCATCTCCGCACAGGGCGCGCAGGGACCGAGGGTGGCGAGCCACGGGATGAACCTTCGCGTTGAGCCCGGCCGGGCGTGGCGCGGCACGGAAACCTCCATGAAACAAGTTGGGGGAATCGCGTCGGGACGGCACCTTCGAGGCTAAGGGGCGGCAACCCCCTTGGCAAGGGTTTGCCAGACGGCCTGCGGGTTGTGCCAACTTCCCTGCCTCTACACGGCGTTGCCGCCCGCCCGAGCCCATGCCTGCCCGGTCGTCGAACAGCAACTGGGCCTTCGGCCAGCCCAATTGGCGTCCGATTAACGCCTTGCCGCACTTGCGTGGGCTTCGTAAAGTGTTGACAACCCCAGATCTCCGATCGAACGGGCCGAGGACGGAGGTCTGACGCGCGTCACGTGAGCAGAGGTGGGAGATGCCCGAGCAGCCGCACTTCGGCCGTCGGCTCAAGCGGCTCCGGCTCCAGCGAGGTCTGAGCCAGGCAGAACTCGTCGGCGACGGCATGTCGACGGGGTACCTGTCGCGCCTCGAGTCGGGCGAACGCCGGCCCACCGAACGCGCCACGGCGTATCTCGCCGAGCGGCTGGGCGTCGATGCGTCCACCCTGACCGCCCCTTCACATCAGCGGTCCCTGACCTGCGAACTGGCGGCAGCGTTGTCGGCGCCGCCCGGCACATACGACACAGCCGCCCTCAGCCGGGCGGTCGACGAGGACGCCGGTGAAGATCCCGCCGCCCGCTGGCAGGCTCTGTGGTTGCTGAGCCGCGCCGCCGACCGCGCCGGCGACTACGCGCGGGAGCGCGCATGCCTGCTGCGGCTCATCGAGCTGAGCGATTTGTTGGAGGTGCCTGAACTGCGCGTGCGGTCGCACGTCCAGTACGCCCGCTGCACGCGTGCCCTGGGTGACTTGCGCACAGCGGAACCAGCGGCCGCCCAGGCGTTCTCCCTCGCACGTTCCGAGGATCTGTCCGTGTCGGACACCATGGCCGCCCTCGTGGTGCTGATCAGCATCGAGGCCGAGCTCGGCAGACTGGACGCGGCCGCGCGGCACGTCGACGAACTCGAGCGGGACCTGCTGCCGGCGGCCGCACCGGCACAGGCGGCCGAGGGATGGTGGACCGCCGCCATGGTCTGCAACCGTCAAGGCGACCACGCTTCCGCCCGGACCAAACTGGAGACGGCACTGCAACTCCTGAAGGCCAAGGACGACCTGACCCTGTGGACCCGGCTCCGGGCCGCGGCCACCGCTGCGGCGCTGCAGATGTCACCGCCGCAACTGGGCGCGGCTCAGCGCTGGTTGACTGAGGCCGCGTCCGTCGTGGACCTGATCGGCACCCCGCGCGAAGTCCAGGAACTGCGTGCTCTGCAAGCCCATCTGGCTTTCCACCGTGGCCGGCTGGACGACGCCCGCGCGATCAGCGGCTCATTGCTGGCCGAGGAGGACCTGTGTCTCTCCTACCGGGACCGGGTGCGGTTGTCCGTCCTCGACGGCCGCCTGAAGATCCTCTCGGGGCGCGTCGAGGAGGGCATCGGCGTCCTGCAGCGGCTGGGCCGTCAGACGACGGAGACCCAGAACCTGGATCTGGCCGCGCATGTCTGGCAGTCCTTGGCCCAGACCCTGGCGGAACTGAGCCTTCCGCACACGGCGGGCGGCGCCGGCACCGCGCCGCAGTCGTCCGGTCGAGGCGGCCTCGCAAGCCTGTGACGCCCTCCATCGCCGCCCCCCGCGCATTTCCTCACCGTGACCGTCCCCGACGCCGCCGAGACGCGATGCCACCGGTGTGTTGCCGGCCCGGGCCTGCCGGCCGCTCAGGGAGGCGGACAGCCCATGCCGAACTCGTTCCTCGGCCGTCGTGCCACCACCCGTCGGGATACCTCGTCCTCCCGGCACACCGCAGCCCGCAGAGCTCCGACCCACAAGCGGGATGGCGGACAGGGACGAGGCCGAGGATTGCGATGACCAGGCCGACCGCCTCCCACGGCCTGTCCAGGCCACGTCGCGCAACGATCCGCGCTGGACGACCGGCAGACCCCACGGCAAGCCGGGGAGCGACTGGTCGCGCCGGTCCAGGACGGTTCGCGACAACATCAGGGGTGTACGAAGGTGTGGGGGCGAATCAGGGGCGAAGTGGCCGGGCAGTGAACGACAATTGCCGGCAGGGCCGTCTGAACAGGGCCGCCCAGCGCGCAAATCGGCCTGCCGGCCCGGTACGTCCGAGAAGCGGTCGCACCGCCCGGGCCGCGCGGCTAGGCTCTCGTCGGGATCACCTACCACCGACGAAGGTGCCGGGACACGGGGGAAGTACGGTCATGGCCGATGTCAGGGTCGAGACGGTCGCGCTCGACGCAGCCGGCAACAGGCAGATCGCCAGCAGAACACGGACGACGTCGTCCCTCGGCGAGCGCGCCTCCGAGATCGAGGAGGCGATCGTCCAGGCGTCCTCCATCGCCCAGCAGTCCCTGGCGCAGGTCTCCCAGCGCGACGGCTGGCGGATCACCAGCCTGGACGTCACCTTCGGTCTGACCCTCGCGGCCGAAGCCGGGGTCATCCTGTCCAAGGCGTCGGCGGAGGCCTCGTTCGAGGTCACCCTCACCGTGGAGCGCACCCCGGGGAACCCGTGACGGAAACGGGCTACTGGGTCGACCTCTACCAGGCTCAGCAGCGGCTGGGCGGTGGCTTCCTGCTCACCCGCCGGTTCGTGCTCACCGCACTGCACTGCCTGCGCGGCCTGGCCATCGACGAAAGCGTCGGCATCGAACTGGCCAACGGAGAGCGAGTAGAGGGCCGTGTCTGCCGCCAGGACAAAGAAGCCGACCTGGCCCTGGTCGAGGTCGGCGCCGGGCACCAGGTCGTCCTGCCGATCCCTACGGCCGACGTCGCCCGCGACGGAGACCGCTGGCGAGGCCCTTACCGGCCCGCCGCGCACGAAGCGCACCTCAGCGGGCGGGTCAGCGCCGGGGCCGCCCCGCACCTTTGCGTCGGCGGCGCGACCATCGAAGCGCTGCAGCTCACGGCGGACCAGCATCTTGGCGACTACTCCGGCTACTCGGGAGGACCGGTCGAGGGTGTGGGGGACAACGGCACTCAGCCGCCCGCGGTCGTCGGCATCCTCATCGAGCAGGCCCCCGAGCGGGCTGCCGAGGCCCGCGCCGCCAATGTGCTCTTCGCAGCCACCATCAGGGAAGCGATCCGCCGCTTCGACCACCTCGACGTCGTCCACCTCATCGACGTGCTCAGGCCACCGCCCCCCGACCGCGACCACCCGGGCCCGGACCGCGACCGCCCATCTGTCCTGGACCGCGACCAGCCTGCCCGGGACGGTGCGACGCCCGCCCGATTCGTCGGTACCGAGGCGCTGTTGCTCCAGCTTGATGCCTGGGCACAGCGCAGCCTCATCGATCCGTCCCAGATCGCCGAGCTCAAGTTCATGGCCGTGAAGGCGCTCATCAACGGCGAGGGGAACGGGGGCGGGGCATGAACGAGGCCTGGCAGGAAGCCCTCTACTACGCCACGCTCGCGCTGAAGGGCGACAGCACAGCTACCGCGCAGGCCATGCATGCCGTCGAACGCCTGCGCACGGACGAGTGTGTGCTGCACCATCCAGCCCTCAGCCACGATCTGTCCCTCCTTACGGCACTGCTGGACAGCCTCGGCCAGCAGGCCTCGTCGCAGGCCCTCCTCCAGCACGTGGTGTCCCGTTTGGCGTGGGACACCGACGGGCTGAACCTCGACACCGCCTCGCGCAACCAGCTGGCCGTGACGCTGGCCGACCGCGGGTATCTGGCCGCCGCCGCGACCGTGCTGTCCTCTGCCTTACAGTTCGACCCGGACCGCGGTGCGACGGCCGCGCGCACGCTCGCCAACCTCGCGGCGCTCAAGATGCGGCTGAGAGACGTAGAAGGGGCCGACCAGACGGCCACACAGGCTCTGGAGCGGCTGGCTACGGCCGAGGCCTCCGAGGAAGAGCAGGATGTACGTTTGCTGGTGATCTCCGTTCTGACGGAGACGGCGCGTCGACAGGGCCGCCACGAAGACGCGGACCGGTTGCTGGACGACCTCGAACGCGCCGTGCGCCGTCTGGTGGCTCTGCTGGGCGGGGAGCATCCGCAGTCCCTGTCGGCGCTGGTCACGCTGGCCACCGCCGAGTTCGGGTCCGCGCGGGCCGCCGAAGACCGTGACCGAATGCAGCGCGCCGCGCATGTTCTGGCCGTGGCGTCCCAGAAGGCCGCGGCGACGATGGGAGCCGACCATCCGCAGTCGGTCGCCGCACTGCTCAGTCTCGCCGCAGCAGAAGGCGAAATGGCCCAAGACGCGCGGGACGACCGTGGGATCGACGAGGTCAGGGCCCTGCTCACGGAGGCCGTGCGGCGATGGGGCGTCCTGCGGAGGGGCGCGGACCATGCTCCCCCAGCAGCCATTCCGACGTCCGAGCCCCAAGGGTTCCGGGGGACCGGATCCCGGCGACCGGCGGCCGAGGGGCAAAGGCCTCGGGTGCCCGAGGTCCGGCGACCGGCGCCGCAGCCCTTCATCGACAGGTTCGTCGTCAGGGACAACGCACTGAGCCAGGGCGACGAGGGCTCGTCGGCGCTGCGTTTCAGCGTGCTCGGTCCGGTTCGGGCGTGGCGCGGTGCGGAGCCCCTGCCCACCGGTTCGCCGCAACAACGGGCACTTCTCGCCGCTTTGTTGCTGCGCGGGGGCCGCACTGCCACGGCAGCCGAGTTGATCGACGCGCTATGGGGCGAGGAGCCTCCGTCGCAGGCACTCGCCGCCCTTCGTACGTATGCGGCCCGGCTCCGCAAGGTGCTCGACCCGGGAGTGCTGGCCAGCGAGTCCGGAGGGTACGCGCTGCGCATCCAGGCTGGATCCGTCGATCTGGCGGATGCGCAGCGCCTTGTGGCAGATGCGGAGAAGCTCCGTGCGGCCGGCGAACGGGCGCAGGCGCGTGACCTGTTGAACAGGACCCTCGCGCTCTGGGACGGGGAACCCCTGGCAGGAGTGCCGGGCCCTTATGCCGAAGCGCAACGCGTCAGGTTGGAGGAGTGGCGGCTTCATCTCTGCGAGACACGGCTGGGCTTGGACCTGGAACTCGGCGACCATGCGGAGGCGGTATCGGAGCTCACCGCACTCACCGCCGCCCATCCCTTGCGCGAGCGCCTGCGCGAGTTGCTCATGCTCGCTCTGTACCGAAGCGGGCGCCAAGCCGAGGCGTTGGCCGTGTACGCGGACACCCGGCGCCTGCTCGCCGACGAACTCGGAGTGGACCCGCGCCCCAGCCTGCGCGACCTGCAGCAGCGCATCGTCGCCACCGACCGGAGCCTCGAGGACGTGGCCCCGCCGCGCCGCGAAGCGAGATCGAGCGCTGTGCGGCCTTCACAACTGCCGGCGACCGTGCCCGACTTCACCGGACGCGCCGCCTTCGTGCGTGAACTCGGCGGACTTCTCGCCGCCTTCCCTGGTGCCGTCCTGGCCATCTCCGCTTTGGCGGGCATCGGAGGCGTCGGCAAGACCACCCTCGCGGTGCACGTTGCCCACCAGGCGCGCCGGGGCTTTCCCGACGGGCAGTTGTACGTGGATCTGCAAGGAACCGGATCCCGGCCGACGGAGCCCGAGACGGTCCTCGGATCTTTCCTGCGCGCTTTGGGCACGGAGGACGCGGCGATCCCCGATTCGCTGGAGGAACGCTCGGCGCTGTACCGCTCGGTCCTGAACGGCCGCCGGGTGCTGGTGCTGCTGGACAACGCCCGCGACGCCGCACAGGTACGGCCGCTGATCCCCAGCGCCGAGGGGTGCGCCACGCTCGTCACCAGCCGCGTCCGCATGGTGGATCTGGCCGGGGCACATCTCGTGGACCTCGATGTGATGAGTCCGGACGAGGCGCTGGAACTGTTCACCAGGATTGTGGGTGGCGAACGCGTCCGAACGGAACACAGTGCTGCTCTCGACGTGGTCGCCGCTTGCGGGTTCCTTCCGCTGGCGATCCGGATCGCGGCCTCACGCCTCGCGGCCCGCCGTACCTGGACCGTGTCCGTGCTCGCCGCCAAACTCTCCGACGAACGACGCCGCCTCGACGAACTGCAGGCCGGGGATCTCGCGGTCAAGGCGACCTTCGAGATGGGGTACGGGCAGCTGGATCCCGCGCAGGCGCGCGCCTTCCGTCTCGTCGGCCTCGCCGACGGACCGGACATCTCCCTCACCGCGGCAGCCGCCATGCTCGACCGGCCGCCCGAGGACACGGAGGACATCTTCGAAGCGCTCGTCGACACCGGCTTCCTGGAGGCGGCGGCACCGGGTCGCTATCGCTACCACGACCTCACCAGGCTGTACGCCCGCGCCTGTGCGGAACGGGACGAGCACCCCCCGAGTGAGCGGTGGGCGGCACTGACCCGCCTCCTCGACTTCTATCTGGCCACTGCGACCGGGGTGTACGCGGTCGAGCATCCCGGTGACCGAAGCGTGGAGCATCTGGAACCTGCTCGGTATCCCGGCGTCGAGTTCTCGTACCTGGACGACGCTCGGCGCTGGCTGGCGTCCGAGGCGCAGTGCATCCTGTCCTGCGCCCGCCAGCTCGCTCACGGCTCCGAACTGCGCAGGTCGATCGACCTGCTGTGGAGCGTGAAGGACATCGTGGGATCCGGGAACTTCCGCCAGTACCAGGACACGGCGACCGCGGCGCAGCGTGCCGCACGCGAGGCGCGCGACGCCCAGGCGGAGGGGCGTGCCTGTGCCGCGCTCACCGCGGTCCATCTGACGGCGGGGAACCTGCGGGAGGCCGATGCGGAGGCGCAGCGGGCGTTGGCGCTGGCCGTGGCGATCGACGACCCGGTCACCAGCGCCTGGGTGCAGTACGACCGCGGTGTCATCGCGCTCCAGGAGCGCCGCTACACGGAGGCGGACCGCTGTCTGCGGGAGGCCCTGACACGATTCCGCGAGGACGAGAATCCGTTCGGCGTGGCCAGCGCTCTGTGCCAGCTCTCCCATGTCGAGGCGAGTCTGGGCAACGTCCGTAGCGCGGTCGCGCTCGCCGAGGAGGCCATCGAGCGGCTCGGCTCCGAAGCCGCCACCCTCGCCCTTGCCGAATCGCGGTACGCGCTGGGGCTCGCCCTGTCCGCCGCGGGGCAGATCCCCGAAGCCCTGGAGCACCTGGACCAGGCGCTCGGGATCTACCAGGAGTGCGCGCAGGCGCTGGGGGAAGGCATGGCGCACTACCGGCGCGCCGAGATATACCTCGGTGCGGGCCGGCCCGCCCAGGCGGCCGCGGAGGCCGAACAGGCGCTTGCGGTGCTGGGACGGGTAGGGGGTGCTCGGCGCAGAGCCGATGTCCTGGTCGTGCTGGGCGACGCCATGGAGGAACGGGGGGAGTCCGCGCGGGCCCGGACCTGTTGGGCCGAGGCCCTCGCGGAGTACGAGCAGGTGTCCGGGACGGAGGGGTTCGAACTGCGGGACCGCCTGAACGCACGGCTGGGCGGCCGGGACAGGGAAGCAGGTCGGCTCACGTAGACGTGATCCGCCCCGCCCGCGGTGCACGTCCGCACGCCAGTGGTCACCCTCAGCGTCGGCATCAATGTCTTCAGGGGGTTTCCGGGCCTCGGATGTGGTTGCAGAGCGTGCCCGGCGAAACGTCGAGTAACTTCGGCGATCGAGGCGATCGAGCGGCCCCGGGTCGGGCAGCAGGTCACGGGCGGCCCGGATGATCTCCTCGGTGGCGACGCAGGGGCGTCCGCCGACCCGGCCACGGGCGCGGGCGGCGCGAGGCCCTCCTTGGTGCCGATGACGATGAGTTCGCGAACGGATCCCGCGAGCGCGGCCAAGACGTGGAGGACGAGTCGGCCGCCGGGGTGGTGGTGTCCGGGTTCTCGTGCAGCGAGGTGAAGTCGATGCCGCGCTCGCGCAGCTCGGCGACCATGTTGATGAGGTCTTGAGGGCTGGCGCCGTAGCGGTCGAGCGAGGGGACGACAAGCGTGTCGCCCGCCTCGAGGGACGCGTGGCATGCCTTCAGCTCGGGACGGAGCGCGTCCTTCCCGGATTTCTCGTCCGTGAAGATCCTCCGGCACCCGGCGGGGTGAGCGCGTCGAGCTGCCGCTCCAGTTTCTGCCCGCCGGTCGACACCCGGGCGTACCCGATCTCGATACCTACCAGCCCCGGATCGGCAGCGTGGGGGCTTTGACGGAAGGTCTCGCGCGCTGGACAGCCGATTTTGAGGACCGCGCGAAATCCCCTTGCTCAACGGTCAAGAAGCGTTGACCATTGCTCGCATGCCTACCGATGATCTACCCGAGACGTTTCACGTCACCACGGACGAGCAGCTGCGCGCCGTCTCCAACCTCACGCGCCACCGGATCATGGCCGTACTCCGCTTCGAGCCGGCGACGATTACGCAGATCGCCGAGCGGGTGGGCGTTGCGAAGGGAAGTTCCAGCTATCACGTGCGGCTGCTGGAGCGGGCCGGCTTGGTGAAGGTGGTACGGACGCGGAAGGTGCGGGGTGTCACCGAGCGGTACTACGCGATGGCCGCGCGGGCGATCGTGCTGCCGGATCCGGGCGAGGGGGAGCCGGACGTGCTGATGCGGCATGCGGTGGCGGATCTGGAGGCGTCGCCGGGGGATGGCGATCGGTACGTACAGATGGCGCATCTGCGCCTCACCGAGGAGCAGTTCACGCAGCTGGGGGCGCGGCTGGAGGCACTGGCGGACGAGTACCGGAAGCTGTCCGATCCGTCGCTGCCGGACACGTCACTCGTCTTCGCACTGTTCCACCCGGCACCACGCGAGCAGGCCGAGGGAGGCGCCAAGTGACAACAGGTGTCCAAGAGCTGCCGACCGGGTTCGGACGGCTGTGGACCGCGCAGACGGTGTCCTCGCTCGGTGACGGGGTGTCGCATGCAGCGCTGCCGCTTCTCGCGTTGACGTTGACGCGGGACCCGATGGCGCTCGCCGTCGTCACGGCCGCCGGGACGCTGCCGTGGCTGCTCTTCGGGGTGCTCGGCGGTGCGCTGGTGGACCGCTGGGACCGCCGGCGCACGATGTGGGTCATGGACGCGGCCCGTGCGGTGCTGCTCACAATACCGGCGGCAGCGGCCGCGCTCGACGTGCTGAGCATTCCGCTGCTCGCGGCCGTCGCCTTCCTGCTCGGCCTCGGCGGACTCTTCTTCGACACGGCCGCCACGGCCTATCTGCCGGATCTGCTCGGTCGTGACCCCGCACTCTTGGAGCGCGCCAACTCTCGCTTGCGTGGGACCCAGACCGCCATGTCCGGCTTCGCGGGGCCGCCTGCGGGCAGTGCGCTGCTCGCGCTCGGGCGGGCGGTTCCACTGCTCGCCGACGCGGTGTCGTTCATGCTCTCCGCACTGCTCGTACGGTCGCTTCCCGCCATACCCCGGCCCGTGCCGGAGACCCGCGAGTCGCTGCTTCGGCAGGCGCGGGCCGGGGCCTCGTACGTCTTCCGCGACCGGTTGCTGCTCGGGCTCGCGCTCCGCCCGGCGGTCGGGAACATCGCCTTCCTGGCTGTGGAGACCGTACTCGCCCTCTTCGCGCACGACCGCCTCGGCATCAACACCTACGGCTTCGGCCTGCTCCTCACGGCTGAGGCCACCGGCGGTCTGCTCGGTGCAGGCATCGCCTCCTACCTTGGCCGACGACTCGGCACCGGCACCGCACTGACCTGCACGGCCGCAGTCGAAGGGCTCGCCATCCTGGGCCTTGCCGCTGCCCCGAACCCGTACGTGGCCGGGCTGGCGCTCGCCGTCTGCGGGGCCGGCATGGGCGCCACGATGGTGCTCGGGCCCTCCCTCCGGCAGGCGATCGTCCCGGCCCACCTCATGGGCCGGGTCGCCTCCACCTCCCGCATGCTGGCCATGTGCGCCGCCCCCGTCGGGGCCTTCCTCGGCGGCCTGCTGGCCACCACCTACGACATCCGCACCCCGCTCTACGCCGCCGCCGTCCTCCTCCTGGCGATGACGGCCGTCACGGCATCCATGACCAACAACCGCCGGGTCGAAGCGGCGCTGCGTGCCGCCGCCCCGGCCGGCGGCCCAGATCACCCGGCTTCGAAGGAACCCGCCCAGGAGAGTGCACCCGACTTGTTGTGACGCCTGCAGCGAAGGCGTCACAACAAGTGGGGTACCAGGCCCCCGCGGGGCGCAACGAGCGGCCGGGTCGGTCGGGTGTGCCGGCCGTCGATCCTCTTCGTCCTCGGCGTCGTCCGGGTCCCGGAAGGGGTGGCCGGCGCCGCTGGCTTTGACGTGAACCTGCCAATACGGTTCGCGGCGAACTACCACGTCAGCCCGGCCACGGTCCTGGAGGCGGTGGCTCTCGACAAGCCGTACGTCAGCGTCTCGGCGGACGTCGTCGTCGCCGAGAACGACGCCACCGCCCGTGCCCTCGCCACCGGCTACGGCCCCGTGGACCCGCAGCATCCGCACCGCCGAGGGTGCCATCGAGTACCCAACGTCCCAGGAAGCGCGCACCCACCCATGGACCGACAAGGACCGGGCCCTCGTCCAGGACCGCCTCGACACCCAGTTCGTCGGTTCACCCGGCCGGGTGGCCGACCGGCTGGAACAACTCCAGGAGGCCACGGGCGCGGACGAGCTGCTCATCACGACGATCACCCACGACCACACGGACCGGGTCCGTTCGTACGGACTGCTCGCCGAGGAATGGCGCCGACGGGGTCACTCCTTCCGATCCAGCTGACGTTCCACAGTCCCCCACCGGATGCGGCTTCCGTACGGGTCTGATCGGCATGCCTGAGCAGGTCGCCGTGGGGGTCCCCCGGCCGATCGGCGCCCACAAGAAGCTCTGCGTCGACCTCTTCCTCCTCGGCTTCCTGCACTACCTGGAGGAGGGGTGTCGATGCTGGTCACGGCGGGTCCGACACGCCGGCAGCCACCACGATGCGGTCCTGCCGCTCGACCCCCGGGGCCATGTGCCCCGGGATCCGCTCGGGATCGTAGGGCACCGCACACACCGTCACCGGAACTTCCCGGCTGCCCGGGGTGCGTCACCGGTGCAGGGACTCGGCGACGGCCGGGTCCTCGAGCACGGTGACGCACCAGGCGAAGTGCTCGTCACCGCCGCCCGGCGCGAAGGCGTCGCTCGTGGCCATCGCATAGGCGGCCCGGTACAGCAGGAGGTCGTCGACCGCGTAGCCGAACTCGTCGGCGAAGCGCGTGGTGAGCTGCCGGGTGATCTCCAGGGCGTGCTCGGCGCCCGCCGGGAAGATGGCCGCGGTCACGGCGGCGTCGAACCGGGGGTCCCCGCCCGTGGACAGGAAGCCGTAGTCCACGAGGGCGAGCGGCCGCAGGTCGTCGTCCACCAGCACGGTCTCCGGGAAGACGTCACCGTGGACGACCGCCTCGTCGGTAGGGGGCAGCGAGCGCAGCTTTCCGAAGCAGCCGGGCGCGTGTGTCGTCGAAGTCGCGGACATGCGTGGAGAGCCGGTCCGCGCACCGGCTGACCCGCCGGTCCACCAGGTACGCCAGGGCGGATCCGAAAGTGGTGTGGCCTTCCCACAGCGGGCGTTCCTCGTCCAGCACAGGAAGGTGCTTGACCTCGTCGACGTCATGGGCGTCCGCGAGGGCGCGCAACACGCCGACCAGGCAGTCGACCGCTTCGGGCAGCACCTCGTCCGGGTCGTCGGTGCGGATCCTGCCCGCCAAGGGCTCGCCGGTCAGCTCCCGCTCCAAGGTCATCGGGACACCGTCGATGTCCCCGACGGCGAGGATCTCCGGGGCGCCGAACGGCAGGTGCGCCGCGGCATCGGCGTAGAAACGCTGCATCCGCCGCAGTTCGGATCCCCGTCGGCGCTCCCACACCCTGGCCACCGTTCCGTCCCCGAGTCGGTAGACGGCTCCCTCCACCGCCGCCTCGACGGGCCCGGCGTCGGGATATCCGGCGTCGACGAAATGTCGTACACGCCGGGCCGTGGTGTCCCGTGTCGCATCGGACATCTCGTGCCTCCTTCTGCCCCTGGCATGAACGACCGGCCGGTCGGCGGGGCCGACGCCGGGACCATCTCCCACGGTAGGCCCCTCGCCCGCGCGGCACCCGGTGACGGAGCGCTGCCGAGCGCCGTGCGGTCCGCCACGCGCATACGGGGGAACAGTGCCGGCGGATCCTGAGTCTCCGGAGCCGACAGTGGCTGTTCCTTCGTACACGGGCGGCCGTCGCCCGCCGACGGGCACCACGCACTGCGGCGGCCGTCGACCGCAGCCCCCTACCGCTAACCCGGCCGTGCCCCGCCCGGGAGGCAGGCCGAACTCGACCTTGCAGGATCGTGGGCGGAGCGGGAGGCGGCCCTTGAGCAGGGCACACGGCGAAGGGCCGTCCGGGGCCCGCAGTCCTGTCGTAGCAGGGCGTTCCCACCTCAGAGCCGAAGCTGCGATTGAGCGCCACCGACCAGCACGACAACCGCCGATGGGCCCGCACCGCGGAGCCCTCCTGCTCCGAGCCGGCTCCTCGATTCTGGTCGCTGTTACGCAGAGCTATGGCCGGCACTGCCTTCGGCACACCCGATGAATCCACCCACCCCACCGTGAAGACCTCGGCAGCAAGCGCCGCCGGCGGGGCACCGCGTCACAGGATGGCCCTCGGGCTGGCGAGCGTTGCCCGCCCCTGCGTTCCGTCGCCGTATGAGCGCTGACGTGTCGCGTGACCCGGGCGGGCTCGGCCTTCCGCCGAGTCCGCCACGCCGGCTCCATACCGGAGCCGGACCCGTGTCACGCCGTCAGTGCTGCAATGTCAGCAGACCCGGCCGGTAGGGCAGGAGGCCGTAGTCGACGCCGTCGGAGTTGGGGCTGCGTCCCTGGTAGAGGAACTGCAGGTTGCAGGGATCGACGGTCATGGTCTGATCGGGGCTGGTGCGGATCAGTTCGCCATGGCTGATGTCGTTGGTCCAGGTGGCGCCACTGTTGGCCTTGCCGGCGAAGGGATTGCTCTCGGTCGCGGCCTGGGGTGTCCATGAGCCGTCCAGACTGGTCGCCGTGAACGAGCGGAAGTAGCGGCCCTGCGAGCCGATTGCCTCGACGATCATGAGGTAGCGGTTCTGGCCCTGCAGCTTGTAGACCTGCGGGGCTTCGAACAGGTTGTTCCGCGTATCGCTCACGATCACTGCCGAGGTCGTGCCGAAGCTGCCCGGGAAGTTCCCGATCGGCATATTGGCCCGGTAGATCTTGCCGTTGTCACCGGCGAAGAACAGGTACATGTTGGTCCCGTCACCGATGAGTGTCTGGTCGATGGGTCCTGTTCCGGAGTCGGAGATGCTTCCGGAGAAGAGCACCTGCTCCGATGACCAGCCGTTCGGGTTGGTGGGGTCGCTCGATGTCCGGTAGGAGAAGGCGGTCCTACCCCACTGGTAGGCGAGCACCCAGATGTTCTTCGGCGCGAAGTAGAAGAGCGTGGGCGCGACGGTGGAGGCTGACATCGTGTTCTGGCCGGCCGATGCCATCTCGGACCAGTTGGTGAACAGGCCGAAGTTCATCGACCCCCACTTCGTCCCCGTGTCGTGTGTTGTCGCATAGACGAGTTGCCTGCCGTTGTACGGGACGACGGTGAAGTCCTTGAGCGAGACCCACCCCGGCTTTGGCTGTGCCAGGGCGCCCGTCGATGTCCAGCGGTACGTCGACGGAAGAGCGCACGGGCCGGGGTTGTCGCCGCCGACCTTGACGAGCTGCCACTGCTGGTTGGTGCCGCCCCAGTCGTCGTACTGGACGATGTTCGCGTTGTCGGCGGTGGAGGCGCCTTGCACCTCGAGGGCCTTGTTGCTGTGGCGCGAGATGAGCCTCACGTAGCCGTCGGAGCTGTCGGCCAGCTGCCACTGCTGGTTGGTGGCGTTCTGGTCGGCCCATTGGACGATCGAGCCGCCGTTCGCGGTGGACCAGTTGTGGACGTCCAGCACCTTGCCGGAGTGGCGGGACTTGATGCGGTAGTAGCCGCCTCCGGAGTCGACGAACTGCCACTGCTGTTGGTTCTGATCGTTCCTGGTCCACTGGGTGATGCGGGCGCCATCGTTGGTCGCCAGGTTGTAGACGTCCAGGGCCTTGCCGCTGTTGCGGTTGACCAGCACGTACGAGGCGTTGGGGTCTACGGTCGCCGCTCCGGCCGGCTGGGCGCCGAGGAAGGTGGCCACGAGCAGCAAGGGCGCGAGGACGGCGAGCAAGCTTCTTGGACGGACCGGGGACGGGCGGCGAAACCACATCACAGGGCCTCCTTTGGGGGCGGGGGTGAGGTGACCCGATGGACCGCGGAGCGGACGTGCCGGGGACAGGGGCATTCTCGAATGTTTCGAAGGATTCTCCGGATGCTTCGACGCCACAAGCTAGGAACGCGGGGCTCTCTGGTCAAGGCATGTCGCCGATCTGGCCACAAAACAGCGCAATCCCTCTGGGCTTGACGAGCTGTCGCGCCAGCCGGAACTGCTCTGGGAACTGCGGATACGGTCGTCGGTCCACGGTGGCAGCCGCCGAAAACGACGCCGAGGATTCGCCTTCCGGCTCGGCGGGGGTCCGAAATAATTCGGTCGAGGAGCCGAAACATTTTTCTGCGGAGAGTATTGACGATCCACCGTCAATACCTCAATCATCCCTGTCTGAGAAACGGACCATAGTTCGAGTTTTCGAACCACGTCAGCCCTGAGCAATCTGCGCTGCACGGCAGATCCACGCACAGCTGCACGGCAGATCCGCGCACCAAAGCACCTGCGCCACCCCCTTTCGTTCCGGTGAGGTTCGCACCAGCGCATCCTGGATCTTCGCGCAGCTGAGAGGTACGCGACGCCGCGTGGCGGTCCCCCGGCTGAGCCGCGATGGAGTACCCGCATGCCTGTGAAACACCGCCGCCGCCCGCCGTACGTCACCCGACGGCCGACCGGGTGCCGTCCGTGCCGGTTGAGATCGTCCCGGTCACATGACCGCGGTGCCCGGCGATTCCGTGCCGCCCGGGTTCCGGCCCGCCCTGTCCGTCTGCCGAGTGGGAGCGGACAACGCAGTCCCCTTTGATTTCTACCTTGGAGGCACAGTCATGGGCACGTATGCCCTTCCCGGATCCGTTGTCCGCCGGAAGATCCGAGGCCTGTTGTGGGCGCTGGTCGTCGGCGTCCTCGGTGCGGCCGCCGTACTGGTCGCGCCGCCGACCGCACAAGCCGCCGAGAGCACGCTCGGCGCCGCGGCGGCGCAGAGCGGCCGCTACTTCGGCACCGCCATCGCCTCGGGTCGGCTGGGCGACTCGGCGTACACGACGATCGCGGGCCGTGAGTTCAACTCGGTGACGGCCGAGAACGAAATGAAGATCGACGCCACCGAACCGCAGCGGGGCCAGTTCAACTTCGCCGCCGGTGACCGCGTCTACAACTGGGCGGTGCAGAACGGCAAGCAGGTGCGCGGCCATACTCTGGCCTGGCACTCCCAGCAGCCCGGCTGGATGCAGAGCCTCAGCGGCAGCACGCTGCGCCAGGCGATGATCGACCACATCAACGGCGTGATGGCCCACTACAAGGGCAAGATCGCCCAGTGGGACGTCGTGAACGAGGCCTTCGCCGACGGCAGTTCGGGAGGCCGGCGCGACTCCAACCTGCAACGCACCGGCAACGACTGGATCGAGGTCGCCTTCCGCACCGCGCGCGCCGCCGACCCGGCCGCCAAGCTCTGCTACAACGACTACAACATCGAGAACTGGACCTGGGCCAAAACCCAGGGCGTGTACGCCATGGTCCGTGACTTCAAGCAGCGCGGCGTGCCGATCGACTGCGTCGGTTTCCAGTCGCACTTCAACAACGACAGCCCGTACAACGGCAACTTCCGCACCACCCTGCAGAGCTTCGCCGCCCTCGGTGTCGACGTGGCCATCACCGAACTCGACATCCAGGGCGCCCCAGCCGCGACGTACGCCAACGTGACCAACGACTGCCTGGCCGTCCCGCGCTGCCTCGGCATCACCGTCTGGGGTGTGCGCGACACCGACTCCTGGCGAGCGGAGCAGACGCCGCTGTTGTTCAACGGCAACGGCAGCAAGAAGCCCGCCTACACTGCCGTCCTCAACGCGCTCAACGGCGGCACCTCCACACCTCCTTCGGATTCCGGACAGATCAAGGGCGTCGGTTCGGGCCGCTGCCTGGACGTACCCGGCGCCAGCACCACCGACGGCACCCAGCTCAACCTGTGGGACTGCCGCAGCGGCACCAACCAGCAGTGGACGTACACCACCGCCGGTGAGCTCAGGGTCTACGGCAACAAGTGCCTGGACGCCGCCGGCACCGGCAACGCCACCAAGGTCCAGATCTACAGCTGCTGGGGCGGCGACAACCAGAAGTGGCGCCTCAACTCCGACGGATCCATCGTCGGCGTCCAGTCCGGTCTCTGCCTCGACGCCGTCGCAGGCGGCACCGCCAACGGCACCCTGATCCAGCTCTACTCCTGCTCGAACGGCAGCAACCAACGCTGGACCCGCACCTGAGCGGACCTGCCACCAACGAAAGGGTGAATCGATGAAGACCTACGGTGAGGTTTCTCCCGCCCCTCCACGATTACATCGCTGGTGGTCCCGGGTCGCCGCCCTGGTGGCGCTGACCCTCGCGATCGGCATGCTCGCCGCAGTGCATCCGGCGCCTGCCGAGGCGGCGACGGTGGACACCAACGCTTGGTACGTCCTGGTCAATCGCAACAGTGGCAAGGCGCTGGACGTCTCTGGCTCCTCGACCGCCGACGGCGGGCGGGTCAGCCAGTGGACACGCAACGATGGAGTCAACCAGCAGTGGCAGTTCGTGGACTCCGGCGACGGCTTCTACCGCCTCAAGGCCCGGCATTCGGGCAAGGTCCTCGACGTGGCCGGCTCCTCGACCGCAGACGGTGCCGCGATCCAGCAGTGGGCCGACCACAGCGGGGCCAACCAGCAGTTCCGCCTGGCCGACTCCGACGCGGGCCACGTCCGGCTGATCAACCGCACCAGCAGTAAGGCGGTGGAGGTGCAGGGCGCCTCCACCGCCGACGGCGGCGTCGTCGTCCAGTACACCGACTGGGGCGGCGCCAACCAGCAATGGCAGATGATCAAGCTGTCGTCCGGTGGAGGCGACGGCGGATGCGGCAGCGCCCCGACCCTGGCGAGCGGGACGCACACGATCCAGAGCGGCGGCAAGAGCCGCAGCTTCATCCTCAGGGTTCCCGCCAACTACGACAACAGCCACCGCTACCGGCTGATCTTCGCGTTCCACTGGCGGGGCGGAACAGCGGGCGACGTCGCCTCGGGCGGCACGAGCGGGACCGCCTGGTCCTACTACGGCCAACAGGAACAGTCGAACAACAGCGCGATCCTCGTCGCCCCCCAGGGCCTCGGCAACGGCTGGGCCAATTCGGGCGGTGAGGACGTCACCTTTGTCGACGACATGATCCGGCGCATCGAGGGCGGCCTCTGTGTCAACCCAGCACAGCGTTTCGCCACGGGATTCAGCTGGGGCGGCGGTATGAGCTACGCACTCGCATGCAGCCGGGCGAACGTCTTCAGGGCTGTCGCGGCCATGTCCGGTGCTGAGATCAGCGGGTGCAGTGGCGGCACCCAGCCCATCGCCTACTTCGGAATCCACGGCGTCAGCGACTCCGTCCTCGACATCGCGCAAGGACGGTCCCTGCGCGACAGATTCGTCCGCAACAACGGCTGCGCCTCCCAGAGCCCGCGTGAGCCCGCGCCGGGCAGCCGAACGCACATCACCACCACCTACTCGGGCTGCCGTGCCGGATACCCGGTCCAATGGGCCGCGTTCGACGGAGGCCACATACCCGGTCCGGTCGACGGTTCCACCGGCGAAAGCGGCGTCACCACCTGGACCAAAGCAGAGATCTGGAGGTTTTTCGCACAGTTCCAGTGACACGCCCGCACCACGGAGTGGAGCCCGGGATCGATCCCTGGCTCCACTCCGTCGACGTCTATCCAGGATTGAATGCGAAAAAATGATGGGTTGGTCGCGTGCCAGTTCGGTACGCCGCTCGCCAGGCAGTGGGCGTGGCAGGGCTGAGCTGACGGGACTCGACCGCCTGCAACAGGGGCGATCAGGACCTGGCGGCCACCGGCCCGGCGCCACCCCGCGGGCCCCGGTCACCACTGGATCGTCCCTGGGACCGACGACGGCGCCTCCCGTGCCGTGACCGTCTCGCGTGCCGACGCGCGGACGTCGGGGTGTGCGTGCCGGCGCAGGGTGCGGAGCCGCTGTTTAGAAGAAGCCCAGCTTCTTCGGCGAGTACGACACCAGAAGATTCTTCGTCTGCTGGTAGTGCTCCAGCATCATCTTGTGTGTCTCGCGGCCGATCCCGGACTGTTTGTAGCCGCCGAAGGCCGCGTGCGCGGGGTACGCGTGGTAGCAGTTGGTCCACACCCGGCCCGCCTGGATCGCGCGGCCCGCACGGTAGGCGGTGTTGAGGTCCCGGGTCCACACGCCCGCCCCCAGTCCGTACGACGTGTCGTTGGCGAGTTTGATCGCATCGTCGAAGCCGTCGAACGAGGTCACCGACACGACCGGGCCGAAGATCTCCTCCTGGAAGATCCGCATCCGGTTGTCGCCCTCGAAAATGGTCGGCTGGACGTAGTAACCGCCCTCCAACTCGCCGTCGTAGTGCACCCGCTCGCCGCCCGTCAGGACTCTCGCCCCCTCCTGCCGGCCGATGTCCAGATAGGAGAGGATCTTCTCCAGCTGGTCGTTGGACGCCTGTGCGCCGATCATCGTCTCGGTGTCGAGCGGGTGCCCGGGTGTGATCCGCCGGGTGCGCTCGACCGCCGCCTCCAGGAACTCCGCGTAGTGGCCGTGCTGGATCAGGGCCCTGGACGGGCAGGTGCAGACCTCGCCCTGGTTCAGCGCGAACATGGTGAAGCCCTCGAGCGCCTTGTCCCGGAAGTCGTCGTCATGCGCCCACACGTCGTCGAAGAAGATGTTCGGCGACTTCCCGCCGAGTTCGAGAGTGACCGGCTTGATGTTCTCGGAGGCGTACTGCATGATCAGCCGCCCGGTCGTGGTCTCCCCGGTGAACGCGACCTTCGCCACCCGCGGGCTCGAGGCCAGCGGCTTGCCCGCCTCCACACCGAAGCCGTTGACGATGTTCAGTACGCCCGGCGGCAACAGGTCCGCGACCAGGCTCAACCAGTAGTGGACGGAGGCCGGAGTCTGCTCGGCCGGTTTGAGGACGACCGTGTTCCCCGCGGCCAGCGCCGGCGCGAGCTTCCACGTCGCCATCAGGATGGGGAAGTTCCACGGGATGATCTGCGCGACGACCCCGAGCGGCTCGTGGAAGTGGTAGGCGACCGTGTCGTCGTCGATCTCGCCAAGCGAGCCCTCCTGCGCCCGGATCGCCCCGGCGAAGTATCGGAAGTGGTCGATCGCGAGCGGCACGTCCGCGGCCAGTGTCTCCCGCACCGGCTTGCCGTTCTCCCAGCTCTCGGCGACCGCCAGTGGCTCCAGGTACGCCTCCATCCGGTCGGCGATCTTCAGCAGGATGCCGGAACGCTCCGCGACCGGCGTACGGCCCCATCCGGGTGCCGCCGCGTGCGCCGCGTCCAGCGCCCGTTCGACGTCCTCCGCGGTACCACGCGCGATCTCGGTGAACGGCTGCCCGTTGACCGGTGACGGATTCTCGAAGTACCGCCCTCGCGAGGGCGGTACGTAGTCGCCGCCGATGAAGTGGTCGTACCGTGCCTGGTACGAGACGATCGCGCCCTCGGTGCCCGGCGCCGCGTAACGAGTCATCTGGTCCCTGCCTCCCGCTACCGCACTGCCCGCCGTCGGGCAGCCGTGGCGCGAGGCTAGGCAGGGGGACGTTGCACGTACGTTGCGCCGCGGGTCCGCCCCGCTGCCCGGACAAGCGGCGCCGTCAGCTCGGCCTCCAGCGCCGCGAGCCGGACACGCACCGGGGCCGTGGGACGCACCGTGGCGAGGGCCCGCCACACCTCGACGTCGTCCTCGCCCCACGGTGCGTTCGCCCACTGCGCCAGCAGGTCCGGGTCGCGGTGCGCGATCAGCGCCGCACGCAGTGCGCCGGCGAGCCGCTCCCGCAGCCGGACGATCGCCGGGGACTGCGAGCCGGGCAGCAAGGGGCCGGTGTACGCCTCCGCCGCCGCGGTGAGCGCACCCGTCTCCAGCCGCCGCTCGACCACGGTGGCGTCCGACTCGACCGCGGTCGTCAACCGGTACGGCCGCGAGGCGAGCACCTCCGGGCCCAACAGGCGGCGCAGCCGGACCAGTTCGGCGCGCAACGTCACAGGGGTCACCGACTCGTCCGCGTACAGCGCGCACAGCAGCTCGTCACCGCTGAACCCCGCCGGGTGCCGGGAGAGCAGCACGAGTATCTCGCTGTGCCGACGGCCGAGCCTGATCCGCCGGCCGTCCAGGACAAGTTCGGCCTCGTCCCGTCCCAGGGCCGTCAGTGACGCTGCCTCCTCGGGACGTGCCGGGGTGAGCAGTGCGAGCTGTGCCTCGGCGGCCCGTGCCACCGCCTGCACGAAGCCGAGGCTGTGCGGATGGGCGAGCCCGTCCCCGCCGGTGATGTCCACGGCGCCCAGAACCCGTCCGGTGCGCGGATCGTGCACCGGGGCGGCCGCGCACGTCCACGGCTGTACCCGCCGGATGAAGTGCTCCGCCGCGAACACCTGCACCGGCCGGTCGACGGCCACCGCGGTGCCCGGCGCGTTGGTGCCGACCGCGCTCTCCGACCACCGCGCCCCCGGCACGAAGTTCATCCCGTCCGCCCGGCGCCGGGTCGCCGGATGCCCCTCGACCCACAGCAGCCTGCCGTGCGCGTCACACACTGCCAGCAGATGCTCTCCGTCGGCCGCGAACGTGCCCATCAGCTCCCGGAACAGGGGCATCACCCGGGCCAGTGGATGCTCCGCGCGGTAGGCGCCGAGGTCGCTGCCGGTCAGCTCCAGGCCGGCGGCGCCGTCCGGCCCGACACCGGCCCGTGCGCTGCGCCGCCACGACTCCGCCACCACCGGCCGCACCGGGCGCGGCACCGTGCCCACCGAGGTGAACGTCTCGTGCGCCCGGCGCAGCACCCGGACGCGCTCGGCCGGATCGGCCCCCGGCTCCAGGGCCACCCACGGATCGGTCACTGGGCCTCCCTGGTCGGTGGAACGGCGATGGCGTGGCGTGCGCAGACCACTGTGCGACGACCGCGCGGTGTCGGCTAGGCGAAATTGACCATTCTGATGTAGCGCACCCAGTCCCAGTTCGGCCCGGGGTCGGTGTGGTCGGAGCCGGGCACCTGGTAGTGGCCGATGATGTGTTGTCTGTCCCGGGGGATGCCGTACTTCGCGCAGATCGTCGCCGTGAGTTTCGCCGACTCCGCGTAGAGGGCGTTGGTGAAGTCGCCGGGCTGGTCCACCCAGCCCTCGTGCTCGATGCCGACGCTGCGTGTGTTGTAGGTCCAGTTGCCCGCGTGCCAGGCGACGTCGGCCTCGCGCACACACTGGGCGACGTGCCCGTCCGCCGAGCGCACCAGATAGTGCGCGGAGACCTGCTTCTGCGGATCGCTGAAGATCGCCAGCGTGTCGTTGTACGTCTCCTGGGTGACGTGGATGATCACACGGTCGATGGCGTAACTGGCGGGGCGGCCGGACAGCGTGTAGTTCGAGGTGCTGGCCGGCCGCCATTCGGCGGGTGGATAGTCGACGGCCGCGGTCTGCGCACCCGCGAGCGAGTCGGGAAGCAGCGCATAGGGGACGGCGGCGAGTGCCGCGCCCTTCAGCAACCGGCGCCGGCTCAGCCGGGGTCTGACTCGGTCCATGTCCATCGCGCAATGCCTTTCGGAGGTCGGGGGGGTACGACGGAGACGTCAGAGGCGCAGGGCCCGTGCGGTGTCCCGCAGCCGTGCGTGCACGCCGCGGTACGTCTCACGCGAGGGCAGCCACTTCTTGCGGAGCTTGGCCACACACGTGTAGTTCGTGTCGCACACGTTGGCCAACGGTGACTCGACCGCCTGCGTGGCGAACTGGTACGCGTCCAGCTCACTGAACCCGTAGTCGCGCACGAGCCACTGCACGAGGTCGAGCTGTGATATCCGGAACGCGTCCTCCAGCGGGCGGGCGGACCCGGTCGAGATGATGTGCGTGTCGGACTCCAGCCGGGGCCATGGTGTGGCGACGTCCTCGAGGAGGTCCACGACCACCATCGTGTTCATCGCGCACTCCACGGCGACGCCGCAGGTCTCGCCCTCGCCCTGCCGGGCGTGTCCGTCACCCAGACTGAGCAGGGCCCCTTCGACGTTGACCCCCAGATAGCAGGTGACGCCGGCCCGCATCTCGGGCGTGTCCATGTTTCCGCCGTGGGCGTCCGGGACCAGGGCCGAGCGCACCTCCAGGTTGGCGGGGGCCACACCCACCGTGCCGTGCATGGGGTCCAGGGGCAGTTCCAGCCGGATGTCGCTGTCCTGGGCCTGGAACAGGGCGGTGCGTCCGTCCCGGTCCAGCTGCCAGATCCAGACCCGCTCGGGCAGCGCAGGCTGGAGTGTGGCCGTGGCGTGCGTGGAGGTGAGCGCGCCGAAGAGGGGGACGGTCGTCGACGCCGCCCAGTCGCGGGCCGGTTCGATCGACACGAAGTGCACTGCCACGGTGTCACCGGGCTCGGCGCCCTCGATGTGGAAGGGGCCCGTCTGCGGATTGAGATAAGGGAACTCGCACACCCTTGACACGAGGTCCTTCTCGGAGCGCACTCGGCCGGCGAAGCAGTCCTCCGTGTACAGGTCGAGAACCGTACCGGGGGCGATCCGCGCCACGGGCGCCGCTCCACCGAAGGTCCAGGCGTACTGGTCCGGTTCCGGGCGTACGGTGAGGATCCGGGGGTCGGTCATTGTGGCATGAGTCCCTTCTGGAGGGTGGTCGTCAGGCTCGGGGCCGGGTGGCCGGAGCCGTAGAACCTTGTCCGGTGGAGGCGCGCCATCGCCTCGGCCGGATGCCGCTCCCCATGGCCCGAGGGGACGTCAGCGGGGCACAATGCCGTCCCGCCGCTGGGCGGCCAGGTCGTACTCGTCGAGATGCACCCGCGCGGTCTCGGCTATCCGCTCGGGGTGTCGCCGTATGAGGACGAGCAGTACCACCACGCCCACTGCCATCCACACGCCCACGACCGGACCGGCGTAGGACACCGGAGCCGTCAGCTCCGTCACGAAGTCGAACACCGGGAGGCCGGCGGCCGTCAGCAGCGCGGGGACGAACGCGGCGATGCCGAGCGCCGGGAACAGCAGGTGCCGCACCGGCTTGAGAGCGGCCCGGCGGGACCGCAGGAAGTGACCGGCGCAGGAGAGGTTCACCACGATGTAGACGCCGACGACGACTGTGACGACCACGGTGGCGAGGAGCAGGAACGCGGTCACGGGGTCGTAGCCGAAACCGAGCCCCAGTACCGCTGCGACGGCCACGGCGGCCTGCACCGCGATGCCGGCCACGGGGGATCGGTGCCGGGGGTGGAGTGTGGCGAGGAGGCGGGGAAGGACGCGGATGCGGGCCAGGGCGAAGGCCGTGCGGGTCGAGACGTTCGCACACGCGTTGGCGTTGGCGATCGTGGAGTTGACCACGGCGAGGAACACCAGCACCCAGAAGAGGCCGTACGAGGCCCGGGCGACTCCCTCCCAGGACGCCCCGCCCGAGACGCCGAACGTCGCGAAGCGGTCGGGGCCGAAGTAGACGGTCATCGCGTACGTCGTGAGTACGTAGAACGCCCCGATGCCGAGCGCCGCTCCGAGGACCGCGCGGTGCATCGTGCGCCGGGGGTCGCGGGTCTCCTCGGCGAGCGGCGCCGCCGCCTCGAACCCGGAGAACGCCAGCACCGTGTACACGGACCCGGCCAACACGCCGGCGGCCCCCGGGTACCCGTCGGCGGTGTGGGACGTACCGAACACCGACAGGGTGTTGGCGCTGCCCGCCCTGACGATCAGCAGGACCGCGAACACCAGGAAGACCAGGATCTCGAAGACGCCGAGGACAGTGCCGAAGCGGGCCGAGGCACGAACGCCGAGATAGCCGGCGGCGGCGATCACCACCGTTCCCACCAGAGACCACGGCCACCACAGGTCCGCCGGACCGGAGGCCCATTCCGCGTGCAGCGTGCCCGCTGCCGTGAAGCCCAGCTGCAGGAGCAGCAGCGGCGGGACCAGCATCTCGACGAAGACGTAGGCCCAGCCGACGAGGAAGCCGACGGTCGGGTGCAGACCGCGCGCCGCATACGTCGCCACCGAGCCCGCCGCGGGCAGCTCCCGCGCCAGCTCCGCCACGCACGACGCGGTGAACAGACAGGCCACCAGGGCGACCAGCACCGCCAGCGGCAGACTTCCGCCCGCGAAGGCGGCGCCGGACGGGATCGACGCGGCCACCGCGGCGGCCGGCGCCATCGCCGTCACGCTGGAACAGGACCTCGCGCAGGCCGATGGCGTCGCGCCGCAGCGTCCCGGTCGTCTCCCTGCGCATGTGTCCCCCGATACGTGTCGGTCCGCTGCCACCTGCTGCCTGCGTCTTCCTCTCATTGCACGGGCGCCCGGCCGGACGTGACGGTCCGTCCGCTGCGCCTCACGTGAATCACGGTACGGCGCGGGTCGGTTGCGCAGAAGGGTCCGCCACGGTTCCGTGGACAACCCGTGGCATGCGGAAAACTCGACCACTCGAACGGGTGATGACAGGGGCGGTCCGGGAAGCCGGCACCGCTTGTCACAGCGGTACACCCCTCCTGCGGACACACCCCGCTCCGGACTCGCACCGTGGCAGAAGCCGCGGGACCCGGTGCGGTGCCGAGCACGGCCATCCGTCATTCACACCGGCCGGCACGGGCTCGGTGCCGATGCGGGTGCCGGTCTCCTCGCGTGTCCCCCGGCACGCCGCCGGCCAGGGTCCTCACCGGGAACCAGCATCCCGCCGGACAGCCACACCACCCGGCGTCGAGGCGGCCAGGGCCGTAACGCGGCAGCGGAACGTGCTCCCGCTCGCCCAGCACCAGGACACATGAGGCGAGCGGCGTTCGCGGCTGCGCCCCTCATCCACCCTCGCCCGTCCGTCATCGGTCGTCATCCGGCCTCCGCGGAGCTCGGTCCGTCATCCGATCTCTTGGAGTCGCCGCCCGCCGCCCGCCGGCAGCTCAGCATCGCCGCGCCGCCACCGCCGGATCGTCCAGTACCGCCCGCACGACCGAGTGTGCGGCGCCCAGCAGCGGGCCCTGCGGACCGAGCCGGGACACCGTGACCGGGCAGGCGGGGCCCGCCGTCCGGCCCGCCAGCTCCGTCTCCAGTGACGGCAGCAGCCAGGGCGAGAGCCCGGCCAGAGCGCCGCCCATGACCACGGTCTCCGGGTCGAGCAGGTTGACCGCTCCGGTCAGGGCGATCCCGAGGGCCGTGCCCGCCTCCCGCAGAGCGGCCCGCACCCCTTCGTCACCCTCCTCGGCGCGTTCCGCGAGCAGACCCACCAGATCCTCGCGGGGCTCCAGCCCGGCCGCGCGCCGCACCGCCTCCTCGCCCGCGTACTGTTCCAGGCAGCCCCGGCCGCCGCACGGACAGGCGGGACCGTCCGGCCGGACGGGCACGTGGCCCAGCTCCCCCGCGAATCCACGGGTTCCGCGCAGCAGCCGGCCGTCCACGACGACCGCGGCACCGATGCCGATCTCCGCCGACACGTGGAGGAAGTCGCGGGGCGTGCCGGGACCGAGCCACAGTTCTGCCAGGGCGCCGAAGTTGGCCTCGTTGTCGACGGTCAGCGGCCATCCGCCGGGGAGCAGGGGGGCGAGGTCGGTGTCGTGCCAGTCGAGGTTGGGGGCTCGTACGACCGTGTGTCCGTCCCTCGCCACCAGTCCGGGCACGGCGACCGCGAGCCCGGCGGGCCAGAGTCCCGCCCGTTCGGCCTCCGCGACGACCTGGCGGATCAGTGCCGTCAACTCCTCGGCGACCGGCTCGGGCGCCCGGCCCCGGTTGGTCCCGCGCCGGACCGTCCGCGCACGGACCTCGCCGCGCAGGTCGACCGCGCACACCGCGAGATGGTCGACGCCGATCTCGGCCCCGATGCCGGCGGGGCCCCGGGCGCTCACCGCGAGCGCCGAGCCGGGCCGGCCGACCCGGCCCGGCCGTTCCGGGCCCAGTTCGTCCAGCAGCCCCCAGCGGATCAGATCATCCACCAGGGTCGACACGGCCGCCCGCGTCAGGCCGATCCGCGAGGCGACCGCCGCCCGGGACAGCGAACCCTCCGCGCTGACGGCGTGGATGACCCGGGCGAGATTGCGCCGGCGCATGCCCTGCTGGGTGTCCGGCAGGGCGCGACCGGTGCCCGGTGGGCGCGACTCGCGCAGCGGTTCGGTCATGCCTCCGTCAATCCTCGGCGTCCGTGGCCCGGCTCCGCGCAGGCGGCCGGGTCACTGGTTCTGAGTCCCCCGCTCCAGCAGCGGGGACGCGTCGGAGAGTACCCCGGTGATCCGTTCCAGCGTCGTCCGGTCCCGTTCCACGGCCTCCAGAACCGGTCCGGCCGCCGTGTTCCAGCGGCGGGCCACCGCCGCGGGATCCTCGCCGGTCAGCAGCCCCGCCGCCTGCGCCGCAGCACCCAGGGCGACCAGTTCCCTGGCCTCCGGCACCTGCACGGGCCGCCCGGACAACCGGCGCACGGTCTGCTGCCAGGCCGTTCCACGGGCCCCGCCGCCGATCAGCAGCAACGGAACGCTGCGGTCCGCGTCCGCGTCGAGGACCAGCTCGAGAGCCCCCAGCAGCGCGTGCACCGCGCCGTCGTAGGCGGCCTGGAGCAGTTGTCCGGCCGTCGTGTCGTGCCGCAACCCGTGCAGCAGACCGGACGCGTGCGGCAGGTCCGGGGTGCGCTCGCCGTCCAGGTACGGCAGCAGCGTCACCGAGCCGCCGGGCTCCACGGCCTCCCGGTCGAGGCCCAGCAGGGCCGCGACGCGGTCCACGGCGAGCGTGCAGTTCAAGGTGCACGCCAGGGGCAGCCAGTCCCCGCGCGCGTCGGCGAAACCCGCCACCGTGCCGGTCGGATCGGCCGGGCGGTGCCTGGATACGGCGTACACCGTGCCGGACGTGCCGAGGCTCAGCACAGGGGTGCCGGGCCGCAGACCGAGGCCCAGCGCAGCCGCCGCGTTGTCACCGGTGCCCGCGGCCACCAGCGTGCCCTTGGAGAACGGCAGGTCGTGGCCGTCGCGTACGGTGCCGGCGACCTCGCCGGGCCGCACCACCCGGGGCAGCAGCGCCGGGTCGAGGCCGACGTACGCGAGGGTCTCCTCGTCGTACGCCTCCGTCCCGGACGCCCACCAGCCGGTGCCGGAGACGTCGCCCCGGTCGGTCGTGCCCTGCCCGGTCAGGCGTTCGGTGAGGTAGTCGTGGGGGAGCCGTACCGCTTCGGTCGCGCGGACCGCCTCCGGCTCGTGCTCGGCGAGCCACGCCCACTTGGTGACCGTGAAGGATGCCCCGGGCACGCTGCCGGTGCGCTCCGCCCACGCCTTCGGCCCGCCCAGCTCCGCCACCAGACGGCGGGCCTGCGGTGCCGATCGGACGTCGTTCCACAGCAGCGCCGGCCGCACCGGCTCCCCGTGCCCGTCCAACGTGACCAGGCCGTGCTGCTGGCCGCCGATCGACACCGCCGCCGCCTCGTGCGCCGCGTCGCCGCACTGGCGCAACGCCGCGCACAACGCGTCCCACCACTGGCGCGGATCGCTCTCCCGGCCCGCCCCGGCAGTCACGGTGTGCGGTGCCTGGCCGCTCGCCACGACCTGGCCGGTGGCCGCGTCGACGACCAGCGCTTTCGTGGACTGGGTGGATGTGTCCACGCCGACGACGAGCGGACCCTCGGCTGCTGACATCGGGCTCTCCCTCTTCCGCGGCTGCGCGGGGTGTGCGGTGGGCTGACGAAGACACCTCGTGGTCGAAGACATCTTGTCTCTTCCCACCGGTGCGTGCGCATACTAATTTGTAAACCGCCATGACGAATAGTCGTACGCACCAAGGAGCCGCCGCATGAACTACCAGCCCACCCCCGAGGACAGGTTCACCTTCGGCCTGTGGACCGTCGGCTGGCAGGGAAGGGACCCGTTCGGTGACGCCACCCGCCGTGCTCTCGACCCGGCCGAGACGGTGCGGCGCCTGGCCGAGCTGGGCGCCCACGGAGTGACCTTCCACGACGACGACCTGATCCCCTTCGGCTCCTCGGACACCGAGCGCGAGTCGCACATCAAGCGGTTCCGCCAGGCCCTGGACGCCACCGGAATGACCGTGCCCATGGCCACCACGAACCTCTTCACACACCCCGTCTTCAAGGACGGCGCGTTCACCGCCAACGACCGCGACGTGCGCCGCTACGCGCTGCGCAAGACGATCCGCAACATCGATCTGGCGGCCGAGCTGGGCGCGAGGACGTACGTCGCCTGGGGCGGGCGCGAGGGCGCCGAGTCCGGGGCCGCCAAGGACGTACGCGCCGCCCTGGACCGCATGAAGGAGGCCTTCGACCTCCTCGGCGAGTACGTCGTCTCCCAGGGCTACGACCTGCGCTTCGCCATCGAACCCAAGCCGAACGAGCCCCGCGGCGACATCCTGCTGCCCACCGTCGGGCACGCGCTGGCCTTCATCGAGCGCCTGGAGCGGCCGGAGCTGTACGGGGTCAACCCGGAGGTCGGCCACGAGCAGATGGCCGGCCTGAACTTCCCGCACGGCATCGCGCAGGCCCTGTGGGCGGGCAAGCTCTTCCACATCGACCTCAACGGCCAGTCCGGCATCAAGTACGACCAGGACCTGCGGTTCGGCGCCGGTGACCTGCGCTCCGCGTTCTGGCTCGTCGATCTGCTGGAGAGCGCCGGTTACGACGGGCCCCGCCACTTCGACTTCAAGCCGCCGCGGACCGAGGACCTCGACGGCGTGTGGGAGTCGGCGGTGGGCTGCATGCGCAACTACCTCATCCTCAAGGAGCGTGCGGCCGCCTTCCGTGCCGACCCCGAGGTGCAGGAGGCGCTGCGCGCGTCGCGGCTGGACCAGCTCGCTCAGCCGACCGCGGCCGACGGTCTGGAGGCGCTGCTCGCCGACCGCGCGTCCTTCGAGGACTTCGACGTGGAAGCCGCCGCCGCACGCGGCATGGCCTTCGAACGACTCGACCAGCTGGCCATGGACCACCTGCTGGGAGCCCGGAGCTGAAACGGGGGCCGGGGTGAGCGGCAGCAGCTCACCCCGGCCACGCCCGGCCCCGAGGCGGGTGTCAGTGCCCTATAGGCGGCCGGAGGTACGGCACGTTCGTACGGATTCCGCTGTCGGCCGGGCGGCCCTCGGACTGAAAGGGGCCCGGTCCGTCGGGCATCCCGAAGCCGTTGTCGTCGACGAGCGCGAGCAGGTGAGCAGCGCAGCAGGCGGGTGGTGCGCGAGTCGGTCCCCAAGGCGTGCGTGTCCGGGAGCGAGAGCGGGCCCTGTAGCGCCGGCACCAGGTCTCGTGCGGGCCGGGAACGGGACGTTCTGGCTCGCCGACGAGTACGCCCCCCCCGCGTGCCGAAAAGACCGGCAGCGCAACGCCTCGAATGACCTCGACCCCGCCCCCCGGAGAACCGCATCGTCACGATCGCGGGAACATCCCCGTCCTCCCCGTGTCACGACCTGAGGACTTCACGGTCTCTTCGACCCGGGCACTCGTTCCCGGCCCGGCAGGGGCGGGTCTCAGGGATGTCTCAGGGTCCGCAGCCGGAACCGCGGGGAGCGGGCGGCCGTTTCCAGTTCAGAGAGCGGCAGTGGCCGCGAAGGAGGCGACGTACATGTCCAAGAACGCGAAGATCGCCGCAGGGGGCGTGGCAGTCGGGCTGATCCTGCTGATATGGCTGCCCTGGTGGGTGGCGTTCCTGATCGTGGTGGGCGTTCCGGTCGCCGCGTACCTGACGCTGGACCCGTCCCAGCGGCGCAGACTGCGCCGGGTCACCCGTAAGGAGATCGGCCGCTGACACATTTGGCCCACCGCCGGGACGCTCGCGCGGGTGCCTGCCCGGGCGGGCCCGGCCGCCGGGGATCGCGTCGCTTCGCGGGGCGCGGCTCCCGGTGGCTACGGCGGCTGCCGTCCGGGCGGCCCGGTTCACAGAGGTCGTACGGCCATTTTGTCCAGTGCCTCCAGCAGGCCCGGCAGCTCGGGACCCCGGCCCACCGGCAGTACCTCGCCGGGTTTCTCGTCCAGCAGGACGAACGCGATGTCGTCGGTACGGGCCACGATCGACCAGCCGGGACCGTCGGCGCGCAGCGTGCGGGCCTCACCCGGAGCGAACGACGAGCGCACCCGGCCGAGGGGTGGCGGCGAGTCGACGTACGCACGCGCCTGGGCGAGTACCCGGCGGACTCCCGAGGGACCGCCGGTCGAAGCGTCTGCGCCTCCCTTGGTGCTTGGCGTGCCCTTCGGGTCCGCCGCGCCCTCCGGTGAGGACCCGGTGGCCTCCGCGCGCCCAGCAGGAGGGATGAAGTCTGCGTCGTCGATTCGCTCCCGCCAGGCCGCCCACTGGAGCGCGATCTCGTCGGCACCGAGACGGCGCTGTGCCGACCCCCAGACACGGGTGTCCGGTGGGCGCAGCGCCGGCCCGCCCGCCGTCTCGGGAGGCGGGTCGTGCGGGGCGGGCACGCCGGGTGCCGCGACGGCCACGGCCAGCGGCCACCCCGGCAGGGCGGTCACGACCGCGCGCTCGTCCGGTGACAGCTCGTACTCCATGCCGCAGTCCCAGGACGCGATCGCCACGGCGACCAGCGAGACGTCGTCGATGACGACCGTCCAGCGGGCGCCGTCCCCGTCCTGGCCCAGCACCAGGCCGTACCCGTCGGCGCGAGGCGCGAGACCCAGGGCCGCGCAGGCCTCCGGGTAGTCGTCGCCCAGCACGCTCGGGAACTGCGCCGGCGTCAGCAGTACCGCAGTCAGCACAAACAGCGCGTCGTCCGCGGCGGCGACGGCCGCATCGTCCGTCCCGGCCATCCCAGCCTCCCCAGTGGTTCTTCCATCGGCGCGCACCCTAGTGCGAGTGCAAGCCGCTTGTCACGGGTCCGCACACCACGCGGAGCAGCAGGTTTCCACCTGGACAGGGGCGAAACGGCTGCCTTCGCGAAGTGGTGTTCCCCTCAGACCGCGGGCAGCCCGAGCAGGTCGCGGGCCACCGCACCGAGCGGCTGGTCGCGCTCCCGGGCCAGCGCGACGACCGCCCGGCAGGCCAGCTCGCTCACGCCGAACGACAGCGCCTCCGGCGACACCCAGGCCGCCGCCTCCTCGACCCCGTCCTGGTCGTCCCGCGCACGGGCCACCACATAGACGGCGGCCGCTTCGAACAAGTTGTGCGCGCGCCGCTCCCGGGCATCTGTCGGCTGTGCGTGCGTGGAGGTGCGGAGCCTGGCGGCGTACCTGCGGACCATGTCGAACACGTGGACCACCCTCTCCCCGTACGGGATCAGTTCGATCGTTCGTCTGCTCTTCTCCAACGTAGAGTTGGGGTTTCGACGGCATAAGGGGGACGGCTCGGTGAAGCGGTTCGAGCGGCTCGGTCGGATCCGCCGGTTGGACCCGGTGAAGGACGCGCCGGAGATCTACCGGATCAGTGTGACCCTCGAGTTCCCCTGGGACTACACGCGTGCCCTCGAGCTGGCCCTGTACCGCACCTACGCGGTGCCGAGCATCGGGCGGCTGCTCGCGCGGACGGCGGAGCTGACCGAGCGCACGCAGAAGCGGTACGACGACACCTCACTGCTCCTCGACACCATCGTGGAACACGGCTTCACCGCGGAGCGGGGGCGTACCGCCGTCCGCCGCATCAACCAGATGCACCGCAGCTACGACATCAGCGACGACGACATGCGGTACGTGCTGAGCACCTTCGTCGTGGTGCCCCGGCGCTGGATCGACGCCTATGGCTGGCGGCGGCTGTCCCGGCACGAGGTCGTCGCCACCACGGAGTACTACCGCGCCCTCGGCCGGCACATGGGCATCCCCGGCATTCCGGCAACCTACGAGGAGTTCGAAGCCCTTCTCGACGACTACGAGGAGACCCACTTTGGCTGGGACGAGGGGGCCAGACGTGTCTCCGACGCCACCCTCGCCCTGATGGCGTCCTGGTACCCGCGGCCGATGGCACCGCTGCTGCGCACGGCGACGCTCGCCCTGCTGGACGAACCGCTGTTGCGCGCCTTCCGCTACCAGCGACCCGGCGCGACCACCTCCGCGCTGGTGCGCCGCGCCGTACGTACGCGCGGCCGGCTGGTCCGGCTGCTGCCGCCGCGCCGCACCCCGCACTTCGCACGCCAGAACCGGGAGATCAGGGGATACCCGAACGGCTACCATGTGGCGGACCTCGGCACCCGCCCGGTCCCCGGGCTGCGCGGCTGCCCGGTGCGGCACCTGGACAGCTCAGCGACCGACCCGGTCGAGTGACCTCAGCGTGTCGCGCAGCCAGGCCAGCTCGGCCCGGCTCGTGGCCCGGGCGATGGTGAGCACACCCCGCCGGAAAGGGTCGTCCAGCTCCTCGGCGCGCAGCGGCCGGTCGCCCTCGTAGAAGAAGCTGGCCGGCTCCTCCAGGAAGGCCAGCCGGCGCCGCAGTACAGCCGCCTGCGCGGCGGGATCCGCCAGGTGCCGGAGGAACGCCAGCAGCGTGAACCAGTGGTTCTCGTCGGTGATCTCGCGCTGTGCGGGCTCGGCGAGCCGGCGCTTCAGCTCGCGCCCGCCCTCCTCCGTCAGCCTCAGCACATGACGGGGGGCGGCCGCGGCGCCGGGCTCGGTGGCCCGCACCAGCAGGCCGGCCTTCTCCAGTCGCTTGATCGCCGGGTACAGCGTGCTCTCGGCGACGGGGCGCACATGGCCGGTGAGCGCGGCGATGTGACGACGCAGGACGTACCCGTGCAGCGGGGCGTCGTAGAGGAATCCCAGGATGGCGAGTTCGAGCATGACCGCATTCTTCCTCAGACGTACATCGCCTCAGCACTAAAACGCTGACGACATACATCGGTGTCGATGTATGGTGGGCTTCTGGACGACCTCAGGGAGGGGCGCGGTGCGGCAGGCCACGTTCGACGGCAGGGGAAGCAACATCCGGTGGACCGAGACGCCGGGAGCGGAGCCCGCCCGGGTGTATCTGCACGGGCTCGGGTCGATGTCCACCGCGTACCACGCACACATCGCGGCCAGACCCGGCCTCGCGGGCCGGCGCACTCTCTTCGTGGACCTTCCCGGACACGGCACGAGCGACCGCCCCCATGACTTCGGCTACACGCTGGAGGAACACGCCGACGCGGTCGCGACCGCCCTGGACGCGGCGGGGGCCGCCGGTGCCGAACTGATCGGGCACAGCATGGGCGGCGCCGTAGCTGTCGTGCTCGCCCATCGGCGGCCCGACCTCGTCTCCCGGCTGGTCCTCACGGAGGCCAACCTGGACGCCTTCCCGCCGGTGACCGCGGCCAGCAGCGCGATCGCCTCCTATGCAGAGGACGAGTTCGTCGCCAGCGGGTACGCGCGCATGCTGGACGCCGTCGGCCCGCTGTGGTCGGCCACCATGCGGCTCGCCGACCCCCGCGCCCTGCACCGCAGCGCCGTCGGTCTGTGCCGGGGTTCGGATCCGGTGATGCGCACACTCCTGGAGGAGTCACCCGTCGACCGTGTCTTCCTCCAGGGCGCACACAGCGGCGAACTCGCGGGCCGGGACAGTCTGGAATCGGCCGGGGTACGGGTGGTGACGGTGCCCGAAGCCGGGCACAACGTCATGTTCGACAATCCCGATGCCTTCGCGGCGGCAGTGGCCGGAACCGGCTGACCCCCCTCCGGGTCGTCAGTCCTCGCGGACCGCGAGCGCGAGGAACCGTGCGTCCTCGTCGGCGTACGACCTCATACGCCATCCCGAACGGCTCAGAAGCGGAGCGAGGTTGCCCTCGGCGCGCAGGTCGTCGGGGGTGATCCGGCGGCCCTGACGTGCCGCCAGGGCCGCGCGGCCGATGGGATGGAAGAGCGCGAGCGTGCCGCCCGACTTCACCACGCGGGCCAGTTCGCGCAGGTTGTCCGCCGGATGCGGCAGGTGGGCGATCAGACCGGCGGCGAACACGGCGTCCAGGCAACCCGGGCGCAACGGCAGCGCGGCGACGTCCGCGAGCAGCAGCCGGCCGTCGCGGTCCCGGCCCGCCCGTACGGCGGCCTGGAGCATCGCCGGAGTCAGATCGGCGCCCAGCACCACCCCGGAACGGCCCACGGCGGCCCGCAGGTGCGGCAGAGCGCGCCCCGTGCCGCAGCCGGCGTCCAGCACGCGGGCACCCTCCCGCAGCCCGAGACCGGCGACAGCGGCGGCGTAGGCGGGCCCGTCGTCCGGGAACCGGCTGTCCCAGCCGGCCGCCCGCGCGGTGAAGAACTCCTGGACGTGTGTGTGGTCGTCGCTCATGTTCCGCATGATCTCTCACCGCCACGGGGGACACCCCGGTGCGCATGCTCGAGCGGACGCGTTCGTGGCGGCACGCCTCTGTGTCGTGTTCCACCAGCTCGCGGAATGCGCCCCCTCGTGCGCCGCGGCCACACCGCCCGCTACTGGACACGGCCCGAACCCGCGGCTCAGGCCGCCAGGTCCCGCACCGCCACCACGTTGTCGATGGAGACGCGGACGAGCAGTTCACCCGGCACGCCGTTGCGGGCGCCGTACTCCTCGGCGCGCTCCTGGCCCACGTACCTGGCAGCGATCCGGGTGGCCCAGAGACGCACCTCGGCCAGGTCCTCCGACAACCGGGCCCGACCGCTCACCACCACGAAGTGGAAAGGCGGACGGTCGTCGTCCACGCAGAGGGCGACTCGGCCGTCACGGGCCAGATTGCGTCCCTTCACCGTGTCCTTGCCGGTGTTGAACACCAGTTCACCCCCGTCCAGCACGAACCAGATCGGAGCCACATGCGGGCTCCCGTCTGCGCGAACGGTGGACAGCTTGCCGGTGCGGGTGCCGTCCGAGACGAACGCCCGCCACTCCTCATCGGTCATCTTCTCTGCCATGCGCCCATCCTGCTTGCCCGCGCGCCGGTCGTGGGGAAGGCTGGCGGAGAGGTTCCTCCAGCCAGGGGGAGACATCACACGGGGAGAAGGACATGCCGCAGAACCAGGGACTCGGCTGGCTCCTGGACGATCTGACCGAGCGGGTGGATCACGTGCGCCACGCGCTGGTCCTGTCGAACGACGGACTGGTCACGGGAGCGAGTACGGGGCTACGCCGCGAGGACGCCGAGCATCTGGCCGCTGTCGCGTCCGGACTGCACAGCCTCGCCAAGGGCTCGGGACGCCACTTCGGTGCGGGCAGGGTGCGCCAGACGATGATCGAGTACGACGACGCCGTACTGTTCGTGACCGCGGCCGGCGCCGGTAGCTGTCTGTGCGTGCTCAGCGGGGCGGAGGCCGACATCGGTCAGATCGCCTATGAGATGACCCTGCTGGTCAACCGGGTCGGCGAACACCTCGGCGTCGGCGCCAGGCAACCCGAGAAGACCCGTATCACGGACGCCTGACCACGGGTTTCTTCCATCCGCGTCGAGTTGTCCACAGGCCTGACACGGGTGGCGACGAAACGGCTACGGTGTGTGCACGGCGAACGCGCAGGGCGTGAGCCACTCACTCCACGGGGGAGTACGACCATGTCGGCAAACACCGTCGGCCCGGCCCGTCCCAGTCACTGCACACCGAGTCGTGCCGCTCGAGAACTGAAACTCGAGCGAGGCGAGTTCGACCTCGCCGTGCACCTCGGCCGCATCCGGTCCGTGCCCGACGAGGGCGGGGGCGGAGCCCGCCGGGTGCAGTGGGCGGAGATCGACCGCCTCCGCGCGCAGGACGGCTTCCCCGATGCCCTGCGCGAGCGAGTGCGGCTCATGGGGACCGCCGAGGGTGCCGCCCTCATGAACATCTCGGCCGGCCGCTTCACCCGGCTCGCCCGGCTGGGCCTGCTCGTGCCCACGCACTTCCTCCTCAACCGCTACCGGGCCGTGGTCTGGCTCTATCTCGCCGAAGACCTGCGGGAGTTCGCCGCGGACGCGAAGAACAGGAACCTGCTCAAGGGTCGTACGCCCGAGAGCCTTCGCGGCCAGCTGGCCGCCGGAGTGGATCTACGGGCCCGCAACTGGCGCGGACGCCGCCTGGGAATCCTGCTGCGGCAGGCGGAGCATCCCTGGGCCCGCGCCGCGGCCGTGGCCGCGTTCCTCACCGCCCTCGATGTCGCCGACATCGTCAGGGACCCGTACGAGCGTGCGTACCTGAACCGGTTCCGCCCCGCCCCACCTGGTCAGGGCGCTCCCGGAACGCCCTCCGCGGAGCTTGCCGAGCGGATCACGACAGCCCAGGACACGGACGAACTCGGCTGGCTGCGCAACGACCTGGCGCGCGCGATGGAGGAGGCCCGCAGTCTCTCGCCCGCACCGCGCCCCGCTGCCCGCCGCGTTCCGCCGGTGATCCGAGCGGCGGCGCGGCCCATCTCGCCGATGGCGCGCACGGTCACGCGGCCCAGGGAGGACACGACGAGGTTCCCGGGACCGGCGACGTGGCCCGAGCACCCTGCGCCGCGGCCGCCGGATCCGACGGCGCACCGATGCGGGTCGGCGGCGCGAGCGCCCGAACCGGCGGGCCGGCGGCCCGGGCGGGCGACCCGACTGCCGCAACCGGCGACCCGGCCGTCGTCACAGCCGGCGGTACGGCCCCGGCTGCGGGCCGTGCTACCGGCAGCCGCACCCCTCCCCCAGGGGCACGAGACCGGAGGGGCGGGCCAGGCGGCGACCCACGGCGCACGGCGAACGCCGCGGTCGCTGCCGGAAGCCGCGTGGCCGTGCCGTGGTCCGCGAGCCTGGCTGCGGTGGAGAGGTCCACGAGCCGCACGGCCCTGACGACCCCGCCGCCGGCATCCGGCGCCGGACGTCACAGGGACCGGAACAGGCCTTCCTGGACGACCGAGACGAGCAGCCGTCCCCGGACGTCGTAGATGCGACCGCGCGCCAGGCCCCGCCCGCCGGTGGCGATCGGCGACTCCTGGTCGTACAGGAACCACTCGTCCGCCCGGAACGGCCGGTGGAACCACATGGCGTGGTCCAGCGACGCCATGTCGAAGTTCCGCGGTCCCCACAGCGGCTCGACCGGGATGCGGACCGCGTCCAGGAGGGTCATGTCACTGGCGTAGGTCAGCGCGCACGTGTGCACCAGGGGATCGTCGCCGAGCGGACCGACCGCGCGCATCCACACGGCGCTGCGCGGCTCGGCACCCTGGATCTCGTCGTCGTTCCAGCGCAAGCGGTCCACGTACCGGATGTCGAAGGGCTGGCGGCGTGCCATCCGTTCCAACTGCTCGGGCAGCGCGCCGAGATGCTTGCGTATCTCCTCGGTGACCGTCGGCAGCGACTCCGGGTCCGGCACTTCACGGGCCGGCGGGAGCTGGTGCTCGAACGGTCCTTCCTCGGGCTTGTGAAAGGAGGCGGTCAGATTGAAGATCGTGCGGCCCTGCTGCACGGCCGTGACCCGGCGCGTGGTGAACGAGCGACCGTCGCGGACCCGCTCCACCTGGTACACGATCGGCACTCCGGGCCGCCCCGGGCGCAGGAAGTACGCGTGCAGGGAGTGCACCGGGCGCTCGCCGTCCGTGGTGCGGCCGGCGGCGACCAGTGCCTGTCCCGCCACCTGGCCGCCGAAAACCCGCTGGAGGGACTCCTGCGGGCTGCGGCCACGGAAGATATCGACCTCGATCTGCTCCAGGTCGAGCAGGTCTACCAGTTTCTCGGCCGGATTCGTCATCGGTGGGTTTCTCCTGTGCTCACAGCTGGCCGACATCGGTGACACGGACGACCGCACGGCCCTCGGCGTCCGAGGCCGTGAGGTCGATCTCGGCGCTGATGCCCCAGTCGTGGTCGTCGTTCGGGTCGTCGAAGATCTGGCGGACGCGCCACAGGGCGTTCTCCGGCTCCTCGTTGATGACGAGCAGCTTGGGGCCACGGGCGTCCGGACCGGTGCCGAGGTCGTCGTACTCGTCCCAGTACTTGTCCATCGCCTCGCCCCACGCGTCGGCGTCCCAGCCGGACTCGGCGTCCATCTCGCCCAGTTCCTCGACGTGGTCGAGGGCGGCCAGCTCCACGCGGCGGAACATGGCGTTGCGGACGAGGACACGGAAGGCGCGGGCGTTGGCGGTGACCGGCTTGACCTCGTCGGCCTTCTCCTGGGCCTCCTCGGCGGTCATCTCCTCCGGGTTGGCGAGCTGTTCCCACTCGTCCAGCAGGCTGGAGTCCACCTGGCGCACCATCTCGCCCAGCCACTCGATCAGGTCCTGCAGATCCTCGGACTTCAGGTCGTCCGGGATGGTGTGGTCGAGGGTCTTGTAGGCACTGGCGAGGTAGCGCAGCACGATGCCCTCGGTGCGGGCAAGCTCGTAGTGGGACACCAGCTCGGTGAAGGACTGCGCCCGCTCGTACATGTCCCGGACGACCGACTTCGGGGACAGCGGATGGTCACCCACCCACGGGTGGCTCTTGCGGTAGGTGTCGTACGCGTGGAAGAGCAGCTCCTCCAGCGGCTTCGGGTACGTGATGTCCTGGAGGCGTTCCATGCGCTCCTCGTACTCGACGCCGTCCGCCTTCATCGCGGCGACGGCCTCACCGCGCGCCTTGTTCTGCTGGGCGGCCAGGATCTGCCGTGGGTCGTCCAGGGTGGATTCGACGACGGAGACCATGTCGAGGGCGTAGGAGGGGGACTCGGGATCGAGGAGTTCGAACGCGGCGAGGGCGAACGTGGACAGCGGCTGGCTCAGCGCGAAGTCCTGCTGGAGGTCGACCGTGAGCCGGACGATGCGGCCCTCGGCGTCCGGCTTGTCGAGTTTCTCCACGATGCCGCCGTCGAGCAGCGAGCGGTAGATCGCGATCGCCCGGCGGATGTGCCGGAGCTGCTGCCTGCGCGGCTCGTGGTTGTCCTCCAGCAGGTGGCGCATCGCCTCGAACGCGTTGCCCGGGCGGGCGATCACCGACAGCAGCATCGTGTGGGTCACCCGGAACCGCGAGGTCAGCGGCTCAGGATCCGACTCGATCAGCTTCTGGAAGGTGTTCTCCGTCCAGCCGACAAAACCCTCCGGCGCCTTCTTGCGCACCACCTTGCGCCGTTTCTTCGGGTCGTCGCCCGCCTTCGCCAGCGCCTTCTCGTTCTCGACGACGTGTTCCGGTGCCTGCGCGACGACGAGCCCGGCCGTGTCGAAGCCGGCCCGGCCGGCCCGGCCCGCGATCTGGTGGAACTCCCGGGCCCGCAGAGTCCGCACGCGGTTGCCGTCGTACTTGGTCAGCGCCGTGAACAGCACCGTGCGGATGGGCACGTTGACGCCCACGCCGAGCGTGTCCGTGCCGCAGATGACCTTCAGCAGCCCGGCCTGGGCGAGCTTCTCCACCAGGCGCCGGTACTTGGGCAGCATGCCGGCGTGGTGCACGCCGATGCCGTGCCGGACGTAACGGGAGAGGTTGCGGCCGAACTTGGTGGTGAAGCGGAAGTTGCCGATCAGTTCGGCGATCTGGTCCTTCTCCTCACGCGAACACATGTTGATGCTCATCAGCGCCTGCGCCCTCTCCACGGCCTGCGCCTGTGTGAAGTGCACGATGTAGACCGGCGCCTGCCTGGTCTCCAGCAGCTCGGTGAGTGTCTCGGTGAGCGGGGTGAGCTGGTACTCGTAGGAGAGGGGCACCGGGCGTGTGGCCGAGCGGACCACCGTCGTGGGGCGGCCGGTCCGGCGGGCGAGGTCCTTCTCGAAGAAGGACATGTCGCCCAGGGTTGCCGACATCAGGATGAACTGTGCTTGCGGGAGCTCCAGCAGTGGAATCTGCCAGGCCCAGCCGCGATCACCCTCGGTGTAGAAGTGGAACTCGTCCATGACGACCTGGCCGACGTCGGCGCCCTTGCCGTCGCGCAGCGCGATCGACGCCAGCACCTCGGCGGTGCAGCAGATCACGGGTGCGTCGGCGTTCACGGACGCGTCACCGGTGAGCATGCCGACGTTCTCGGTGCCGAAGATCTTGCACAGCTCGAAGAACTTCTCCGACACCAGAGCCTTGATGGGGGCCGTGTAGAAGGTGACCTCGTCGCGGGCCAGCGCCGCGAAGTGCGCGCCCGCGGCGATCATGCTCTTGCCGGAACCGGTGGGCGTCGACACGATGACGTTCGCCCCGGAGACCACCTCGATCAGCGCCTCCTCCTGGTGCGGATAGAGGGTGAGACCGCGTTCCCGCGCCCACGACTCGAAGGCTTCGTACAGGGCGTCGGGGTCGGCGGTCGGCGGCAGCTGATCGATGAGGGTCACGCCCCCATCTTGCCTGGCCTCCCGCCTGACCGGGGAATCGGCTGCGGGTACGAAGATCACGGCCGCTACGCTGTGTCGCCGGCACAGCGTCGGCGGACCAGGCCAACTGGCAGCGGTACACGAGGAACGGGGCGGGAAGCGGCCATGATGGGACCAGCACACTCACTGTCGGGGGCCGCGGCCTGGCTCGGCGTCGGTGCGGCCGCCGCCGCGGCCGGTCATGCGATGCCCTGGCCGGTCCTCCTCACCGGCGCGCTGATCTGTGCCGGCGCCGCGCTCGCCCCGGACCTCGACCACAAGGCGGCCACCATTTCCCGCGCCTTCGGGCCGGTCTCCCGCTGGATCTGCGAGATCGTGGACAAGCTGTCGTACGCCGTCTACAAGGCGACCAGGAAGCAGGGCGACCCACGCCGCTCCGGTGGTCACCGCACGCTGACCCACACCTGGCTCTGGGCGGTGCTCATAGGCGCGGGCTGCTCAGCGGCGGCGATCACGGGGGGCCGCTGGGCGGTGCTGGCGATCCTGTTCGCGCACCTGGTGCTGGCGATCGAGGGTCTGCTGTGGCGGGCCGCGCGCGGTTCCAGCAGCGACGTCCTGGTCTGGCTGCTGGCGGCCACCAGCGCGTGGATCATCGCGGGGGTGCTGGACAGGCCGGGCAACGGCTCCGGCTGGCTCTTCACCGCGCCCGGGCAGGAGTACATGTGGCTGGGGCTGCCGGTCGTGCTGGGGGCGCTGGTGCACGACATCGGGGACGCGCTGACCGTGTCCGGCTGCCCGATCCTGTGGCCGATCCCGGTGGGCCGCAAGCGCTGGTACCCGATCGGTCCGCCGAAGCCGATGCGGTTCCGGGCCGGCAGCTGGGTCGAGCTGAGAGTACTGATGCCGGTGTTCATGCTGCTCGGGGGAGTGGGCTGTGCCGCGGCCCTCAACGTGATCTGAGGAACCCTGCCCGATCAGCTCGCCTCGCCCGCGTCCGCTCCTCCGTACCGCCGTTCGAACCGGGCGATGCGGCCCTCGGTGTCCACCGTGCGGGCCTTGCCTGTGTAGAAGGGGTGGCTCTCCGAGGAGATCTCCACGTCGATCACCGGGTAGGTCCGGCCGTCGTCCCACTCGATGGTCTGCTCGCTCCGCGCGGTGGACCGGGTCAGGAACGCGTATCCGGCGGCCCGGTCGCGGAAGACGACGGGCTGGTAGTCGGGGTGCTTGTCCTGCTGCATGGCGGCTCCTCGTGCGGGGCGGTCGGGCCGGTGGCGTATGGGTCAGCCGGGGAGGGAGTCCTCGTCGACGATGTGGATCGCGGCCTCCTCGGCGGAGGCGGCGGCACCGTCGATGCCGACGTCGGTGGCGACGAGAGCGGGCTCCTCGTCCTCGTGCGCACCCTCGTCGGGGGCCACCAGCCGGCCGGAGCGGAGATTGCCGACCTCGTTGTCGAGGAGTTCGCCGTCCGTGCCGTCACAGTCACCGATGCCGTCGCCGCCGGGGGTGGCCAGGTCGGGAAGCTCCTCGGCGAGCCGCTGGTCGAGGCTCTCGCCCGCCTTGCGTTCGGCAGCGGTCACACCGATGTGTTCCACCGCCCACGGTCGCTCGGGAGGGGACCAGCCGCGGTCGAGCGGTTCGGCGATGCCGTCGAAGTCCAGTGTGTCCTCGACGTCGAGCACCCCCGAATCCTCCGCTATTTCGGATGGATCGGGTTGGTAGACGTCGTCCCCCCAGCCGTCGGCGCTGTCCACGAGTACCTCCAGGTGGTGAGGACGGCCGGGTGCCGCCCCAGCGGACGGTGGGCCGTCTGCACGCCCGGCACGGGGGTTACGCGCCGTGAATCGAGTGGTTCCCGCGCGTTCCTCCAGCCGGTGCCGCTTTCCAGCCTTCCACCCCTGCTCGGCACCGCGCAACGGCACGGCTCCCGGCGAGGAGGCGGGCCTCCGCACCCATGCCGGGTTGCGGCCTGCGGGGCGCCGGTACGGGGGCTGCACCGGCACGGCCGACCCGTCCCGCCTCGACCGTGCCGGCACCGGTCCCACGGGCCGGCGTACCGCTGTCGGGGCGGACACCCCCGTGCCGTGGACCGGCCTGCCGCCGTCGGTGCGGAACCAGGGCCGTGGAGCGGCCTACCGCCGTCGCGGCCCAGGCAGCGGCAAGCCGGCCCCGTCGTCACCCGTGCCAGGACCGCCACAGGGCCGCGTACGCCCCGTCCGCGGCGACCAGCTCGTCATGGCTGCCCAGCTCGCTGATACGGCCGTTCTCCACGACGGCGATCACGTCGGCGTCGTGAGCGGTGTGCAGACGGTGGGCGATGGCGACGACGGTGCGGCCGTCGAGGACCCGCGCCAGCGAGCGTTCCAGGTGGCGGGCCGCGCGGGGGTCGAGCAGCGACGTCGCCTCGTCCAGGACGAGCGTGTGCGGATCGGCCAGCACCAGCCGGGCCAGCGCGATCTGCTGGGCCTGCGCCGGGGTCAGGCCCAGCCCGCCGGAGCCGACCTCGGTGTCCAGGCCGTCGTCGAGCGCCCGCGCCCAGCCGTCCGCGTCGACCGCGCCCAGCGCGTCCCACAGCTCGACGTCCGTGGCACCGGTACGGGCCAGCAGGAGGTTGTCGCGCAGGGAGCCCACGAAGACATGGTGTTCCTGGTTGACCAGGGCGACCTGCGAGCGCACGCGCTCCGCGGGCATCCGGGACAGCTCCGCTCCGCCCAGGGTGACCCGGCCGTCCCGTGGCGCGTAGATTCCGGCGAGGAGCCGGCCCAGGGTCGACTTGCCCGCGCCGGACGGGCCGACCAGGGCCAGCCGGGTGCCCGGCGCGACCTCCAGGGAGACCGTGCGGAGCACGTCGACGCCCTCGCGGTAACCGAAGCGCACCCGGTCGGCGCGCACCTCCCGCCCGTCGGGTGCCGCCGCGCCGTCCCCCGCGTCGGGCTCGACCTCCCGCACCCCGACGAGGCGGGCCAGCGAGACCTGGGCGACCTGCACCTCGTCGTACCAGCGCAGGATCAGGTTCACCGGGTCGACGAGCATCTGTGCGATGAGCGCTCCCGTGGTCAGCCGGCCCACGTCCAGCCAGCCGTGCAGGACGAGCACCCCGCCGACCATCAGGACCGAGCCGAGCACGATGACGTGCACGGCGTTGATGACCGGGAAGAGTACCGAGCGGAGCCAGAGGGTGTAGCGCTCCCAGGCGGTCCATTCCTTGATCCGCCGCTCGGAGAGGGCGATGCGGCGAGCACCGAGGCGGTGCGCCTCGATGGTGTGGCCCGCGTCCACGGTCTCGGCGAGCGCGGCGGCGACGGCTGCGTATCCGGCGGCCTCGGAGCGGTATCCGGAGGGTGCCCGTCTGAAGTACCAGCGACAGCCGGCCACCAGCACCGGTGCGGCGAGCAGTACGGCGGCGGCCAGTGGCGGGGCCGTCACCACGAGCCCGCCGAGAAGCAGCAGGGCCCATACGAAACCGATGGCCAGCTGCGGCACGGCCTCGCGCATCGCGTTGGCCAGACGGTCGATGTCGGTGGTGATCCGGGAGAGCAGGTCACCGGTGCCGGCCCGCTCCAGCACACCCGGCGGCAGCCCTACGGACCGGACGAGGAAGTCCTCGCGCAGGTCGGCCAGCATCCGCTCGCCGAGCATCGCGCCCCGCAGCCGTACCTGCCGGACGAAGGTGGCCTGCACGGCCAGTGCCAGCACGAACAGCGTGGTGGTCAGGCCCAGGTGCAGCTCCCGGGAGTCGTCCGTCACCCGCTGGACCAGGTCACCGAGCAGGTAGGGACCCACCATGGAGGCGAGCACGGCCACCGTGTTGACGGTGACGAGCAGCAGGAAGGCCCGGCGGTGCCGGCGGAACAGCTCGGTGACGTACGCGCGCACGGTGGCGGCGGCGCCGACGGGCAGGGTGGAGGCGGTCGTCGGGGCCGCCGGGTCGTAGGCCGGTGGCGCAACGCCGATCATGCGCTTTCCTCCATCTCGTCCAGTTCCATCAGCACGCCGTCGTCGGAGCCGGCCGGCCCCTCACGGGTTCCGGCCAGATCCTCGTCGGTCTCCCGGGTCACCACGGCGCGGTACCGCGGCTCGCTGTCGACCAGCTCGCGGTGCGTACCGACCGCGACGACCTCTCCCTCGTGGACCAGGGCGACCCGCTCCGCGCGGTCGAGCAGCAGCGGGCTGGAGGTGAACGCGACCGTCGTCCGCCCCGACCGCAGCCGGCGCAGACCGTCCGCGATACGTGCCTCGGTGTGCGAGTCGACCGCGGAGGTCGGCTCGTCCAGCACCAGCACCTCGGGATCGGTGATCAGCGACCTGGCCAGCGCGAGGCGCTGGCGCTGGCCGCCGGACAGGGAGCGTCCGCGCTCGGTGATGCGGGCGTCCATGGGGTCGGCGGCGTCCAGCGAACCCTGCACCAGCGCGTCCAGCACGTCCCCGCACTGGGCCGCGGCCAGCGCGTCCGCGGCGCGTACCGCTCCGGAAGAGGGGACGTCGAGCAGCTCGCGCAACGTGCCGGACAGCAGCACCGGGTCCTTGTCCTGGACGAGGACGGCGGTCCGGGCGGTGCTCAGGGGCAGCTCGTCCAGGGGCACCCCACCGAGCAGCACCGACCGGTCCGGTTCCGCCGGATGGCCGCCCAGCCGCTCGGCGAGCGTGCCCGCCGCGTCCGGGTCGCCGCACACCACCGCCGTGAACCGGCCGGCAGGCGCGAGCAGACCGGTCGCCGGGTCGTACAGGTCACCGACCGGCACCTCGGCCTCAGCTTCGGCCTCGGCCCGGTCCCGGCTCCCGTCCTTGTCCTTGTCCGTGCGGAGGGGAACCGAGGACCGCTCCAGCGACAGCACCCGGGCGGCCCGGGTGGCCGAGGGGCGGGAGAAGGAGTACGCCATGGCGATCTCCTCGAAGTGCCGCAGCGGGTAGTTGAGGACCATGACGGCGCTGTAGACGGTGACGAGTTCACCGACCGTGATGCGGCCCTGGCGGGCCAGATGGATACCGTGCCAGACGACGGCGATGAGCAGCAGTCCGGGCAGCAGTACCTGGACGGCGGAGATCAGCGACCACATACGGGCGCTGCGCACGGCGGCGTGCCGTACCTCCTGCGAGGCGCGGCGGTAGCGGTCGAGGAACAGCTCCTCACCGCCGATGCCGCGCAGCACCCGGAGCCCGGCGACGGTGTCCGAGGCCAGCTCGGTGGCCCGGCCCGCCTTCGCCCGCTGCTCGTCGGCGCGGCGCGTCGCCCGGGGCAGCAGCGGCAGCACCGCGAGCGCCACGACAGGGAGCCCGACGGCGACGACCACGCCGAGCGCCGGCTGGTAGACGAGCAGGCCGACACAGACGATCGCCACGGTCAACGCGGCGGCGGTGAAACGGGAGACGGCCTCGACGAACCAGCCGATCTTCTCCACGTCACCGGTGGAGACGGCCACGACCTCGCCGGCCGCGACCCGCCGGGTCAGGGCGGAGCCCAGTAGGGCGGCCCTGCGGGCCAGCAGTTGCTGGACCCGGGCGGCGGCGGTGATCCAGTTGGTGACCGCTGACCGGTGCAGGAAGGTGTCGCCGACCGCGATGGCCGTGCCGCAGACCAGCATCAGACCACCTGTCAGGGCCAGCCGGGGGCCGGAGTGGTCGATGACCGCCTGCACGGCCAGACCGACACAGAAGGGCAGCGCGGACACCCCGACGAAGTGCAGCAGGCCCCAGGCGAGCGCCTTCAGCTGTCCGCCCAGCTGGTTGCGCCAGAGCCACCACAGGAATCGGGGACCCGAGCGTGCGTCGGGAACGCCCGGGTCGGGATACGGAAGGTCTTGGATCTGCATGACGTCCCAGTGGCTCGTGTCAGGGAGGAGAAGAGGGCGATGAGCGGCAGCAAGCCGTGAAAGGTTCGCGTCGCACCGAGGTGAATTTCAAACGGTTTTCCTGACGGGCCTGCGGAGTCCGCGGGTTCCGGCCAGGCACGGGGAGCACGGGGCGGCGCATTGTTCGAACGACCGTCACCCGACACGGTGAATGCCCGAAAGATCGCACAATGGACCGGAGCGCGATGCCACCATGAGCGGGTGCAGATCGACAGTGCGCGGCGCATGACGCTCGCGGCGGCGGCTTTCGGGTTCCTTCTCGCCACGCTCTCCGCCTGCGGCACGGCCACCCCCGGACCCGCCTCCGCCCGCAGCGCGCACGGTGCTCATGGCCCGCTCGGGCGGACCCCCACCGTGTCGTCCGCCCCCACGACAGACCCGACCCGCATCCCGGGCGTCGGGGACCGCCTGTACCGACGGATTCCCGCCGACTCCCGCCAGGTCGTGGCCGTGTACGGCGAGGACGACGACTCGGCCGAGTCCAGACTGGTGCTGTATACGCGGCGGGGCTCCAAGTGGCGTCCCGTGGGCAGTTGGCCCGCGCACAACGGGCGCGGCGGCTGGACCACCGACCACCACGAGGGCGACCAGCGCAGCCCGACCGGCGTGTTCACCCTCACCGACGCGGGCGGTGCCCTCCCCGACCCGGGCACCCGGCTGCCCTACGACCAGGACGAGGATGCCTACGCGCCCCCGGAGGAGTGGGACGAGGCACACCAGCACGACTTCGACTACGTCATCGCCATCGACTACAACCGTCTCAGGGGCACGCCGCCGCGCGACGCCACCCGCCCCCGCGGCCAGGGCAAGGGCGGCGGTATCTGGCTGCACATGGACCACGGCAGCGGCACCTCGGCCTGCGTCAGCGTCTCCAGGGATGCCATGGAGCACCTGCTGCGCACGCTCGACCCCGCGCGGGATCCTGTCGTGGTGATGGGGGACAGGGCGACCCTGCTGGCCTAGGTCGTGTCCGCAAAGTGTCGGCGTCGTTGGTCTGTGCGTGGTGCGTCGTCATGAGCTGACCGATGAGTCGTGGGCGTTGATCGAGCCG